>JBGSWY010000051.1:0-6877 GCA_041751715.1 Burkholderiaceae bacterium | reverse complement strand
CATTGGCTGCGGGTCCGATCGGCACCGCGGTTGGCGCAGCAGTCGGCGCAGTCGCCGGAGGTCTGGCCGGCAAAGCCGTTGCCGAGCAAGTCGATCCGACCGTGGTCGACACGCATTGGCGCGGCCGCTACGAGCGCGAGCCTTACTACGAAAGCGGAATGACGTACGACGACTACGCGCCGAGCTACCAATTGGGCGCCGACGCGCGGCAGCGCCATCCCGGTGCCAACTTCGACGACGTCGAAACGACTCTTGCACGCGATTACGAGAGTGCTCGCGGCAAGTCGCGCTTGGGCTGGGACAAAGCCAAGCGCTCCACGCGCGCCGGGTGGGATACGGAGTACTGATCGGTTCGGTAGAAACAAGCCCCGCTGCGGCGGGGTTCTTTTTTCCTTATTTTTTATTGAGTTAGAAGAAGATGGCCACAAAGAAGTCAAGCAAGAAGTCTTCTAGGCAGCCGGCGCGTAAATCGGCCAGCAAGACTCGCAAGTCCGCTCCTCGGGGCAAGACGTCAAAGAACGAGGCGATTGCGCAACTGACCGCCGATCACGCGCGCGTCAAGAAAATGTTCAAACAATATGACCGCCTTGCTCGGGACGACGCCGACGACATCGCAAAGCAGCAGCTGGCGGTGATGATTTGCGCCGAATTGACGGCGCACGCGACCGCCGAAGAGGAGATCTTCTATCCCGCCGCGCGCGAATCGATCGACGAGCCTGATCTCATGGACGAAGCCGACGTCGAGCACGCAAGCGCCAAGGACTTGATCGCTCAGATTGAGAGTTCGTCTCCGTCGGATGACCACTATGACGCGAAAGTAAAGGTACTGGGTGAGTACATCAATCATCACGTAGAGGAAGAAGAGGGCGAGATGTTTCCCAAGGTGCGCAAAGCCAAGCTCGATACGGAGAGCCTGGGTGAGCAAATTGCTACGCGCAAAGCGGAAATCAGGCAAAAAAAGGGCATGGCTTAGATCAGACCCGAAGGCAAGGCACCCCGCGGCGGCACGTAAGTGCTGCCGCTTTTTTTCCATCTATTAATAATCAGGCATCCCTATGGCAACAAAGCGTTCGAGCAGCAAGTCGCCTCCCGCCAGTTCGCGGCAACCGCAAAGTCCTCGCCGCGGCGGTTCGGATAAACAAACTGCAAGCGGGCCGTCTGCGCGCACGCCCGCGCGTACAGCGAAAGGAATCGTCTTCCGTGGCGCATCGGCGCGGCTCGACGGCAGCGACGGCAGCAATCCTGATGTCCGCGCCAAAGCGGCCGCAGATCGCCTCGCCGCGAAGATGGCAGGCACCGATGAGCTGGCACGGGCATTTCCCTCGAACGCGATCAAGGCAGACGAGTACGGGCGCAAGGCCGCGTTGAATCCGCCGGCAGGGCAGAGCGAAGAAGCGCCGTCGGAAGATGTTTCGGCCAGCACGATCAGCGAAACGAACGCTAATGACAAGACCGGGCGTGCGGCGGATGCCGGCGAGAATCCGAACAATGCACCGCTCGAGAAAGTACGGGTGGATTCGGCAGGTCGCGCGCTGACGACCAATCAAGGCGTTGCAATTTCCGACAATCAGAACTCGCTAAAAGCGGGGCTGCGCGGTCCGACGCTGCTCGAAGACTTCATCATGCGCGAGAAGATCACGCACTTCGACCACGAGCGGATTCCGGAGCGAGTGGTGCACGCGCGCGGTTCGGGCGCGCACGGCTACTTCGAATGCTCCGAAGCGCTGACCGACCTGACGATGGCCGCGCCGTTTGCCGAAGCAGGCAAGCGCACGCCGGTATTCGTGCGCTTTTCCACCGTAGCAGGCGAGCGCGGGTCAACCGATCTGGCGCGCGATGTGCGCGGATTTGCGGTCAAGTTTTACACCGATCAAGGCAACTGGGATCTGGTCGGAAACAACATTCCGGTGTTCTTCATCCAGGACGCGATGAAGTTCCCGGACCTGATCCACGCGGTCAAACCAGAGCCGCACAATGCGCTGCCGCAGGCCGCCAGCGCGCACGACACGTTCTGGGACTTCGCGAGCTTGATGCCCGAGATCACGCACATGCTGATGTGGGTGATGTCGGATCGCGCGATTCCCCGCAGCTATCGCATGATGCAGGGCTTTGGCGTGCACACGTTTCGCCTCGTCAATGCGGAGGGCGAATCCGTGTTCGTCAAATTTCACTGGAATCCGGTCTTGGGTACACACTCGGTCGTGTGGGATGAAGCGGTCAAGATCAGCGGCGCGGATGCGGATTTTCATCGGCGCGATCTGTGGGAAGCAATTGAAGCCGGCGCATATCCCGAATGGGAGCTCGCACTGCAGATCTTCACCGAAGAGCAAGCCGAAAAATTCAGCTTCGACGTACTCGATGCGACCAAGATCGTGCCGGAAGAGCTTATCCCGTTGCGCGCCGTCGGCAAAATGGTGCTGAACCGCAATCCTGACAACTTCTTTGCCGAGACCGAGCAGGTGGCGTTCGCCACGCACCACATCGTGCCGGGAATCGACTTCAGCAACGACCCTTTACTGCAGGGGCGCAATCATTCCTACCTCGATACGCAGCTCAGCCGACTCGGCGGGCCGAACTTTCACGAGCTGCCGATCAATGCGTCGGTCAACCAGGTGCACAACAACCAGCGCGATGCAATGTTTCGCCACGCGATCCCGCGCGGCCGCGTTGCCTATGAGCCCAACTCGCTCGGTGGCGGATGCCCGTTTCAGGCGGGCAAAAAGGGGTTCGTGTCGTTCCCAGCACCGTTGCGCGACGACAAGGTGCGCGGCAAGCCTGAGAAGTTCGCAGATCACTACACACAGGCCACGCTCTTTTATAAGAGCCAGTCGGCGGTTGAGCAGAACCATATCGTCGAAGCCTTCCGGTTCGAACTGACCAAGGTACAAACGCCCGCAGTCCGAGCACGCATGGTCGCAGGACTGTTGAATGTCGATCGCGATCTCGCGTCAAGAGTTGCCCAGGGTCTGGGCATCGATTTGCCGGAGCCGTTGCCGCGCGTGCTCGCCAAGCCGGCGCGGCCGGAGGTCACCAGCTCGGGAGCGCTATCGCTGCTCGCCCGACCCGGTGAGGGCTCGATCCGCACCCGCAAAGTCGCTTTGCTCGTGGCCGACGGTGTCAATGCGTCCGACCTGCAAGCGATATACGACGCGTTGACGGAGCTGGGAGCGGTTGCCAGCTATGTAGGTCACCGGCTCGGTGCCGTTCAGTCGGGGTCCAACGAGAAGGTTGAAGTTGAAATGTCGATGGAAACGGCGCCGGCGGTGCTGTTCGATGCGGTCGTACTGCCAAGTGGAAAAGCCGCGATCGACGCCTTGGGCAGGAGCGGTCTGGCGATGGAATTCATAAAGCTCCAATACCGGCATTGCAAGCCAATTCTGGCGCTCGAAGGTGCGAATGCCCTGCTTCAAGGCGCCGGCATCTCGCCGCGATTGCCCGA
The DNA here is from genome assembly GCA_041751715.1 of Burkholderiaceae bacterium. GTDB lineage: Bacteria > Pseudomonadota > Gammaproteobacteria > Burkholderiales > Burkholderiaceae_F > JACCZX01. Next base: position 3,438 of record JBGSWY010000051.1, on the reverse strand, counting down.
CGGCAGCGCTGATCCCGGCTTAGTCGTGGTGGAGGGACCGGACGATGCAACAGTCGCTGACGCGTTTGTCAAAGCGATTGCACGTCATCGGCACTTCGAACGGCAGATGGATCCGCCAAAGGTCTGAATGATCTGCCTCGAAGCAGGTCTGTATCTCCGCGTCGAGCAAGCTGCCCAGCGGCCGCATCCGTTGCCGCTGGAAAGCGGGTTCTCGTTCGACGTCGCTTATCGCGCGCTCGGCATCCACAGTCCCTCGGAAACCAGCGAGTGCTATTTCATCGTGGTCAATGACCGCGATGAAACATGGTTCATCTCCAATCGGCACTTTCGCGCGGTCGGTCTGTTCCCCGAGCAGCGCAGCTTGCGTTTCCCGCTTGATAGTGCGGGGTCGGCCCAGGAAGTCCCGCGCGACAATCGGCTCGTCCGCGCTGACAAGCTGGCCGGCGTTCCGGTGGACGCGGAAGTATTGCTCTAACAATTGAGTTCCCCACCCATTCGTGCCCGAAGGAAAACGCGGCCGGTCGTTGCGCGACTGACGCGTCGCGACCGTGCGCGCGTACTGCATCATTTCGTGGCGCTGAGCGCCGAGGACCGGCGCACGCGCTTCGGTAGCGAACGAAATGCTGAAGGGCTCGGGCGCTACGTGAATCGCATCGATTTCGAGCGGCACTGGGTGCTCGGAGCAACGGCGACATGCGGCGAACTCGTCGGCGTTGCGCACATGCCGATCGATCGCGGGGTCGGGGAGTTCGGCGTTTCGGTCAATCCTCGCGGCCGTCGCCGCGGAGTCGGCCTTGCGCTGGCCACACAAGCGCTGGCCGAGGCGCAACGCGCCGGCGCGCGCGAATTCCGCTTCGACTACTCATCCAGTAACGAAGCGATGCGTCGCATTGCGGTCGCTCTCGATATGAAACTCACGCGGCGCGGTAGCGAAGTCAGTGCACGCCTGCCGCTGCAGCACGCCGCCGTGACCAATCAGTAGGAGCGCGGGCAGTAGTCGGCTTCTACAGCAACGCGAGTTCTTTCTCTGCAGATGGCGAGGCCGTCATTTCCGGCGGAAAAATGTCGCCGAGGAAGAGCACCTGCTCGTCGCTCAAGCCATCGGGATCTTCACCGGCGCGACATCGGCGTATGGAATACGGACGTATTCAGCCTGACCGCCGGCGTAACCACCGGTCAAGTGCGTGTAGCCAAACAGGCCGGCGGTGGTGTGGCCGAAGACCCTGTCACCGATCTTCTTGTTGCGATTGGTGCGCTCGCAGACTGAATCATTTCCGCGGCGGCATTGCTCGCACTCGCCGCAGATGATCGTGAACGGCACAACCACGCGATCGCCGATCTTCAACTTCTCGTTGGCCGAGCCGACCTCCACCACATCGCCCATGAACTCGTGACCCATGATGTCGCCGCTCATCATGCCGGGCACAAAGCCGTTGAACAGATGCAGGTCGGATCCGCAGATCGCGCACGATGTCATTCTGACGATGGCGTCGCGCGAATCTTCGATCTGCGGGTCCGGCACCGAGTCGTACCGAATGTCGCTCTTGCCGTGCCAACACAATGCCTTCATGCCGCTCTCCTGGTCTCACTACTGACAACAAGCGGCAGCAAGCGAGATTCCCGTCGCGCGATCCGGCGCTGCGGGTCGCCGTTCTAGCGAATCAGCGTGAATATCGCCGCGAGAACGGCGACCAGCGCGGCGCCGATGGCCAGCCATCGGCTGACGTAGGCTTCGCGGGCGCTGCGCTGCGCGGCTTGCGCGAATTGTTCAGCAGCACTCGAAGCACGCCCTCGACGATCTTCCCGTTTGAGTTTTTCCGCGATCTTGAGCTCTTCACGCTCCACGTATCGAAGCGCGGTGCGAATCGTCTGCGCGTCCGTGCCCAACGCGCCCCGAGCGAGCGCATCGTTGACCGCGTCAAGGCCCCCGTGCTGCCGGGCCCAGGACTCCACGTCCGAGATCGTGTCAAAGGAGATCATCCGACGACCATTTCCCCGAGACTACGCGCGTGCCGCCGCCCTGCTGACTGAATGCGCCTGTGCTGTCCTCAGCACTGAGCTGTAGTGAAAACAGAACCAAATTCCGTGGCATACCGGCTCGCAGATCTAGATGAGCCCGCGGCTCAGCAAACAGCGCGCCAGCGCGCATCTGCCGGTGTTCCAGAAACCGAGGCGTTGCGCCTGCGCGCCGCCTAAAATGCCCTCTCCCCCTTATAGTGCGCGGCTCCACCTTGCGGAGTCGCCTGATGACACAAACACACGCCGGTCCGCCGAAGCAGGCACCTGAGCACCCGGCACCAACGATCGCACGCCGCATTCTGATCGTCGATGACAACGTGGACGCGGCGACGTCGCTCGCGATGTTGATGCAGCTCGCGAGCAACGAGACACATACCGTGTTCGATGGTCTGGAGGCGGTGCAGGCTGCGGCGGACTTTCGGCCCGACGTCGTGCTGCTCGACATCGGCATGCCCAGAATGAATGGCTACGAAACGGCCCGCCGGATTCGAGAGCAGCCATGGGGCAGGAACATGACGCTGGTAGCGCTTACCGGTTGGGGGCCAGGAGGAAGACAGACAAAAGTCGAAGGCCGCCGGGTTCGACGTCCATCTGGTCAAACCGGTAGACCATGTTGAACTGCCCAGACTGCTCGCAGATCTGCGCGAGCAGTCGGCGTCTTGCGAATAACATCCGCGGGTGGCGAGGATCGACATCAGTAAGCATTCGGACCACTTTGACGCCCGTTTAGCTCAAACTCGCGTCGTTGCGCTGGCGCGCGATCCTTAAAGCAGGCGTGTTCGCTGAAACGCCGATGGGTGCATGACATCAGTATCTGCTCGAGATCGACCGCTACGGCGCCAACTGCTGTGGCTCACGTTCGGTACGCTGCTGCCGGCGTTTCTCTTCGCGATCCTCGGTGCCGTTCTGCTCGCGCAGCGGGAGCAATCGACGTTCGAGCGCGGTGCGCGCGAACGGACGCTCGCCATTCTGACCGCGGTTGATTCCGAGCTGAACAGCACGCTCTCGACCTTGAATGCACTTGCATCGTCGCGCGCCCTTGACACTGACGATCTGCGCGCCTTCTACGATGAGGCTGCGCGCGCGTTTGTAACGCAGCCCCACTGGTTGACTGTTTCGCTGGCGTTGGGGTCGGGGGAACAGTTGATCAATGTGCTGCGGCCATTCGGAACGGAGTTACCGCCGCTGCAGGAGCGCCCCAGCCTCGAACAGGTCATGCGAACCGGTAACCCTGCGGTCGGCGGAATCGTTAGCGGCCTCGTTTCCCGCCAGGCAACGTTCCCGATCCGGGTTCCCGTCAAGCGCCAGGAGAAGATTCGCTACGTGCTCACTGCCGCCGTCAAGCCTGAGTCGATCTACAGCCTGCTGCGCGCCCAGCAGCTTCCTGCGGGCTGGGTCGGCGTCGTCGTCGATCGAGAC
>JBGSWY010000050.1:0-2890 GCA_041751715.1 Burkholderiaceae bacterium | reverse complement strand
CAGATCGATGGTCGTGCGATCCATCTGCTCGGTGCGGTTCGGCCCGGCGTTCACATGGCAGTGCACGCACGTCTGGTTGCACGTGTAGCCGAGATTGACCTGCAGCGAATCGATTGCACGGCGGCGGATCGGCGGAAAATCGGTCACTCTAAGCAAGGGCAGCGTTGCGTGCATCTACTCTCCAAGTTTGCGTATAGCAACGCGCATCAATTCAATCTGGTGCTCGAAGCGCGAACACATGTCGCATACCAACAGGTGCAGCCGCAGGCGCCAGCGATCTGTGGACGGGATCGCATGGTCCATCCGTTCCGAAAGCAACCGGTGCGCGTGACTGCACGGGATTCGAAACCAGCCCAGTATCACAGCTTCGCGCTCACCGCTTCGCCTCGCCGGCAAACCAACTCATTTCCAGGCACTCCCGCAACCGCATCCGCGCACGAAAAAGCATGACGAAGCAATTGGTCGAGGTGATACCCAGTTCCTTACAGATCTCGGCGGTCTCGTATTCGAGCCACTCGCGCATCATGAAAATGCGCGCCAGGCCGGCCGGCAGCTTGTCCACACACATCTGCAGCACGTCGAAAAACTGGGTGCGGTTCAGGGTTTCTTCCGGATCGCCCCAGTCGAGCGGGGCCACCACCCGATGGCCGTCGGCGGCAAACAGCTCGTCGAAGGTCTCGGCCTGCGATGCCTCAAGCTGTGCATCTGCCGAGACCTCGCGCTTGGTGCGCCTGAACTGGTCGATGATCTTGTGCTTCAGGATGCCGATCACCCAGGTCTTGATCTGCGACTGGCCGGCAAACGTCTGCGAGCCTTCCAGTGCGGCGACGAAAGTCTCGGATACGACGTCTTCCGCCCACGCCTCGTTTCGCAACTGCATGCGAGCGATCGCCAGCAGCGTGGGCCGCAGCGCCGCGAGTGAACCCTCTAGCGTTGCCGCACCCAACGATTCAGTCCAATGAGACCGCCGAAATGCACGCCTGCTCGTCCGCGCCTCGCCGCGCCGGGCTTCGTTGCAAACGCTCGCCATAGGCCCAGCTATATCTGCGCCTCAGTGTGCAAATTCGGCCTGGCCCGGTACGTCGCTGCGCGGCCGCTCGGGCGCGATTTGACGGTCTCACTGGACTATTCCTTTCGCAAGCGGCGGATCAACGACGATGTGTCCCACCGGCTGCCGCCCATCGCCTGCACTTCGGCATAGAACTGATCGACCAGTGCCGCCACCGGCAGCGGCGCGCGATTGGTGCGCGCTTCGTCGAGACACAGGCCGAGATCCTTGCGCATCCAGTCGACGGCAAACCCGAAATCGAACTTGCCGTCGACCATCGTGCCTCCACGATTGTCCATCTGCCAGCTTTGCGCTGCGCCCTTGCCGATCACCTGCAGCACCAGCTTCATGTCGAGCCCGGCGGCCTGGCCGAACGAGATGCCTTCGGACAAGCCCTGCACCAGCCCGGCGATACACAGTTGATTGACCATCTTCGCGAGTTGCCCGGCGCCGGATTCGCCGATCAACGTGACGGCCTTCGCAAACGCCATCGCCACCGGCTGCGCGCGATCGAAGGCTGCCTGACCGCCGCCGCACATCACCGTCAACTGCCCGTTGACGGCGCCGGCCTGGCCGCCGGACACCGGCGCGTCGATGAAGTGCAAGCCGCGCTCGCGCGCCTGGGTGGATAACTCGCGCGCAATCCTGGCCGACGCAGTCGTGTTGTCGAACGCGATCGCGTCCTTTGCCATGCCGGCCAACGCGCCGGAATCCCCCACCATCACGCTGCGCAAGTCATCGTCATTGCCCACGCACGAGAAAATGATCTGCGCGCCGCCCGCTGCCTCGCGCGGTGTCTTCGCCATCTTGCCGCCGTACTCCTGCACCCACTGCTGGGCCTTGGCCTCGGTACGGTTGTAAACGGTCACTCGATGTCCGGCGCGTGCCAGATGGCCGGCCATCGGATACCCCATCACGCCAAGGCCGAGGAATGCAACATCGTGGGGGGTGACAGATTCGTAGGTTTTATTGGTCATAGATCGATTCTAGTGGCCTGTAACGGTCGATTCGGAAGGGAAAGGCGCGTCCGGGCGCGCCGAGTGCGCGAAGCGAGCCGCGCCGAATAGCCGACGCATATTCGCAAGGCGAGCGACAAAGCAATCGGCCGCCCTGACGCGTAAGGCACTTTCGAATTGGCTGTTGCAGGCCACTAGTGTGCATATCCCGGATTCAGAAACCTGCCGCCAACCCGTCGCGCCGCGAGTCGCTGGCCGCTACATAACCGTCGACCCCGGGATCACCGAGTCGCCAGATGAACTGCGCCGAGCCGAAATCCATGTAGGTGTCCTCAGCGCGCGTGATGCGATGGCCGCGCGCGCTCAACTCGTCCGATACCCGGCTGGGTATCGCGCTTTCCACTTCGATATCGACTCCGCTCATGACCTTCCAGCGCGGGGCGTCGCACGCAGCTTGTGGCTGCTGCCCGGCGAGCAGCATGCGCGCCAGTGTTTGCACATGCCCCTGCGGCTGCATGTTGCCGCCCATCAGGCCGAAGCTCATCTGGGGCTCGCCTTGTTTCATCAGGAACGCGGGGATGATCGTATGAAACGGCCGCTTGCCGGGCGCGACGCAGTTCGGGCTGGCTGGATCGAGCGAAAAACCCGCGCCGCGGTTCTGCAACGAGATGCCGTAACCCGGCACCACGACACCCGAGCCGAAACCCATGTAGTTCGATTGAATGAATGACACCATCATTCCGCCGGCGTCGGCTGCACTCAGGTAGATCGTCCCGCCGAGCGGCGGTTTGCCGGCGGCGGGTGCCTGGGCGCGCCGCATCTCGATCAGCCGTGCGCGCTGCTTCAGGTAGCCGTCATCCAGCATCTCGGCTGGCGTGACCTTCAT
>JBGSWY010000049.1:0-4833 GCA_041751715.1 Burkholderiaceae bacterium | reverse complement strand
TGGCGTCCCCAAGGGGATTCGAACCCCTGTACTCACCGTGAAAGGGTGATGTCCTAGGCCTCTAGACGATGGGGACTTGGAACGTGATGGTGGAGGTAAACGGGATCGAACCGATGACCTCTTGCATGCCATGCAAGCGCTCTCCCAGCTGAGCTATACCCCCACACGCGAGGCGCGGATTATAGCCGCGGGAGACGCGAGCACGGCAACCGGCCGCGGGCGCCGCTGCGGACTGCGGGAACAAGTGGTGGAGCAGCGGTGAACATCATCGCAAGAGCGCCTAGAGCGGGCCTTGGCCAGTAGATAGCTTTCATCGGATTCGTCCTTTGAGTCAATTGATCGGAAGTCGTCGCTTGCGCGCCGCATTCGATTTGTAGACGCGTGGTGATGCGCTTCCATGGGCAGGGCGTACGCGCGAACTAGCTTGGCTGTGTCGCGTTGCTGGCAAGCGCGCGATCGATTCGTTCGAACACCGCCTCGCGGCCGATCAACTCGAGCACCGCGTCGATCGACGGTGTTTGCGTTCGCCCGGTGACTGCGACACGCAGCGGCACTGCGATCTGCGGCATCTTGAGCTTCAGTTCGGCGACGATCTGTTTGATCGCAGCATTGATCGCTGCGCGCTCCCAGGGAACAGCATGCCCACGCTCGCGAAAGGTCGTCACCGCTGCGCGACCCGAATCGTTCAGGTGTTCGGCCAGCAACGCTTCGTCAATGTCCGGCTCACGGTAGAACAGCATTGCCGCTTCGCCCAATTCATCAAGCGTGCGGGAACGGTCCTTCAGTAGAGCAACAACCCGTGGCAGCGGTGGCCCTCTTTCGAGGTAACCGCCACGGTCTTCGATGCGCGGCGCAATCAGGTGTGCCAGGCGCTTGTCATCGGCTTCCTTGATGTACTCGCCATTGAGCCACATCAATTTATCGAGGTTGTACTGCGCCGGCGCCCGATTGACGTGCTGCAGATCGAACCACTCGATCAGTTGCTCGCGCGTAAATTTTTCCTCGTCGCCATGACTCCAGCCGAGGCGCGCGAGGTAGTTGAACAGCGCCTCCGGCAGGAAACCGCCGTCCCGATACTGCAGGACGCTGACCGCGCCGTGGCGCTTGGAAAGTTTGCTGCCGTCGGGCGCAAGGATCAGCGGAAGATGTCCGAATGCAGGCGCCGTCCAGCCGAGCGCGCGGTACAAATTGATCTGCCGCGGTGTGTTGTTGATGTGCTCTTCGCCGCGCAGCACGTGCGAGATCCGCATGTCGGCGTCGTCAACGACCACCGCAAAGTTATAGGTCGGCATCCAGTCGCTGCGAGCGATCACCAGATCGTCCAGCTCTCGGTTGGCGATGCTGATCGGTCCCTTGACCAGATCGTTCCACTCGACGTCGCCATCATCCGGGTTGCGAAAGCGAAACACCGGATCAATGCCCGCTGGCGGGGTCTGACCTCGAATGTTTTCGGGTCGCCAGCGTCCGTCGTAGCGCGGTTTTTCACCACGCGCCACCTGCGCTTCGCGCAAAGCCTCAAGCTCTTCCTTGCTGGCGTAGCAGCGATATGCGCTGCCGTCGGCCAGCATCTGCTCGAGCACTTTGCGATAGCGCGGCAGGTGCTCTGTCTGTCGTACCGGACCTTCGTCGTAGTCAAGCTCGAGCCAGCGCATGCTGTCGAGAATGACTTGCACCGCGTGCTCGGTCGAGCGTTCGAGGTCGGTGTCTTCGATGCGAAGGATGAACTTGCCGCCGTGATGGCGCGCAAACGCCCAGCAAAACAGCGCCGTGCGCGCAGTGCCCAGATGCAGCATTCCGGTCGGGCTGGGTGCAATCCTGGTTCGTACTTCGTTCATCGGTACATGGTAGCTTGCCGTCCCATGCGGCTCCGTTCGGCGGGTGCTGCGTTCGCTGCTCGAACCGCGCGAACGCGGCGCATCCGCGCGTTTTCTGGCACTGTGCACGGAACGCGCTGCAAAAAACCCCGATGGATTCCGCGATACCGCCCTTGCCCGCAACGAGCCTCGACCCGCGGGTCGACGTCATTCTCGACATCGTTGCGCGCGAGACCCGGATTGACCGGGATCTTCTGCAGTGGGAAGCGCGCACGGATAATCTCGGGATCGGATCGCTCGACCTGACTCTGGTGGTTTTCGAGATCGAATCGCATTTTGGCGTCGAGCTGCCTTTCGCGCCCGAACCACCGTCCGAGGGATCGATGACCGTCGGGATGCTGGTCGCTCAGGTCCTGCACATTCTCGATCTGCAGGCCAGCAAGCCGGGGGATAGTTGAGGATTGGTGAACGGCGCGTCGCCGTCACAGGATTGGGGGCGGTTGCTGCACTTGGGCACGATGTCCTATCCCTCTGGCGGGCCCTGGTCGGCGGCGAATGCGGCATCCGGCCGATCGTGAACATTGCGACTGATCGCTTGGTCGCACGCACCGCGGCGGAAGTGCTGCAATTCGACCCTGCCGCACATTTCGATGCACGCCGCTTGCCGATGCTCGACCGCACCTCGCAATTTGCGCTGGTGGCCGCGCGCGAAGCGATCGGTCAGGCCGCACCCGATGGCATCGCCACCCTTGGCCTGGATGCGCGCAAGGCTGGCGTCGTATTCGGCGCCGGCCTTGGAGTGCACACCATCGACAGCTCGTACCAGACCCTGTACGGCGAAGGATCGAACCGGCTGCACCCCTTCACGGTGCCGCGCATCATGCCGAACGCCCCGGCCAGTCACATTTCAATCGATTTCGGCTTGCGCGGCCCGTCGTTTGCAACTGCATCGGCATGCGCATCGTCAACGCACTCCATCGGGCTCGCTTTTCACATGATCCGTGCGGGCTTGCTGGAACTCGCTGTCACCGGCGGCAGCGATGCGTCGCTGACGGTTGGGCATATACGCGCGTGGGATGCGCTGCGCGTACTCAGTCCGGACGCGTGCCGGCCATTTTCGAAGGACCGCACCGGGCTCGTGCTCGGTGAAGGCGCCGCTGTGCTGGTGCTCGAAGAGTGGAACCATGCGAGAACAAGGGGCGCCACGATTCATGCCGAGATCGTCGGCTTTGGCATGAGCGCGGATGCCGGCGATATCACGGCGCCGGACGAAGCTGGCGCTGCGCAGGCGATCAGCGCCGCGGTAACCGATGGCGGCCTGCAGCCGACCGATGTTCAGTACGTGAATGCGCACGGAACCGGCACCAAGCTGAACGACCGCAGCGAGACGTCGGCGCTCAAGCGCGTGTTCAGCGACCATGCGAAGCAGCTCGCCGTGTCTTCGACTAAATCGATGCTCGGACATTGCCTGAATGCGGGCGGTGCGCTCGAGGCGCTCGCCACCGTTCTGTCCGTGCGTGAGGGGATCGCGCCGCCCACCGCCGGATACCGCGTGCCCGACCCGGAGTGCGATCTCGATTACGTGCCCAACGCGTCGCGCCGTGTTTCGATCGATGCGGCGTTGTCGAACTCTTTCGCTTTCGGTGGCCTGAATGCGGTGCTCGCATTTCGCAAAGCCCGATGACGACCGCCTATATCAATCGGATCGGCACCACGGTTCCCGACCACGACATCCATACCGACTTCGTAAAGTTCGCACGCACGCTGCTGCCCGATGCGAAAACGCAAACGGTATTTGATCGAATGGCCGAGCGTGCCGGCATCTCGCATCGCTATTCGTACTTGCGCGCGGGCCGAATCGAAGCCGGCGAAGTCGATGCGGGCGGTTTTTATCAGCGCGGCCGGTTTCCGTCGACCTCCGCGAGGATGGCGCTGTACGAGCCGCAGGCACTGCAGCTCTCTCAGCAGGCTGCGCTGCAGCTCGGCGACGATCTGCGCGCGCTGACCCACCTGATCGTCGCTTCATGCACCGGCTTTACTGCTCCCGGGCTGGATCTGCAATTGATTGGCGCGCTCGGGCTGCGGCCCGACATCGAACGCACGATCATCGGTTTCATGGGGTGCGCGGCTGCCGTACCCGCGCTGCGCACCGCGCATCACATCGTGCGATCCGACCCGGCCGCGCGCGTGCTTGTCTTGAATGTTGAGCTTTCAACACTGCATCTGCAAGAGACAGCCGATCTTGAAAAGGTGCTGTCGTTCCTGTTGTTCGGTGACGGTGCTTCTGCAGCGCTGGTCACGTCGGAACCACGCGGCATCGCGCTCGATGAGTTTCGAGCGGCGGTGATTCCCGACAGCGAGGGAATGATCACGTGGCACATCGGCGACCAGGGCTTCGACATGCACCTGTCCGGCCAGGTGCCGGCGCGCATCATGCGCGCGTTGAAGGAAGAGCTCGACGCGCCGAATGCAAACGGTGTTCTGCGCGGCCACGGTGAGGACAAGATCGATCTGTGGGCGGTACACGCCGGTGGTCGCACCGTGCTCGATGCTGTCGAAGCCGGCCTGCAACTGGCTCCGCATGCACTCGATGCATCGCGCGCGGTGCTCAACGACTACGGCAACATGTCATCAGCCACCGTGATGTTCGTGCTGGAGCGGCTGCTGCAAACCGCTGCACCAGGACGAGGAATGGGGATGGCCTTCGGCCCCGGCATGGTCGCCGAGACATTCCGCTTCCGGCTGGTGGGCTGACGCGATGAACCTGGCGATGCGCAGTACGCAGGATGAACTGATGGACGGCCCCGACATCAGCGCCGCCGACTACGCTCAATGTCTGGCCGACCTGGAGCAGGTCAATCGCTTCACCTTCACGCATCGTGCCACGCTGCGCTGGCTGGCGCGGGCGATGCAAGGCATTCCGGGGTCGACACCGGTCTCTGTCTTCGACGTTGCCTACGGCCATGGCGATCTGCTGCGCGCCCTTTACCGATGGGGTGTCTCCAACGGGCGCGCGCTG
>JBGSWY010000048.1:0-3995 GCA_041751715.1 Burkholderiaceae bacterium | reverse complement strand
CCGGTGCTGCGCTATGTGCATCCGGACACATTCCGGATGTTCGAATCGGAAGCGGCGAAAATGGGCTTCATGCACGCCGCCTGCGGGCCGTTGGTGCGGTCGAGCTACCACGCCGATCAGCAGGCGCACGCCGCAGGCTATTGAGCTTCGCCTGAACCGGCGGCCATCGCTGCCGCAAGCGGCGCGTCGGTCCTTGCCGGCGACCCTCTGACCTAGGTCCGTAAGCCAGTTTGCTTCCGCGTTGCGCCGCAACGTGACTTATGCCTGCGTTAACGTATACATTAACAAAGGCATAGATTCTCGGGTCTGCATGATCGCTTCTCCCGCCGCTACATTCGCTGACGCTGAAACCGTTGTGCCCCTGGACTCGATCCGTCACATCGGGCACGGACTCAGGCGCCCCGAGTGCGTGGTAGCGACGCGGGCCGGCGATCTGTATTCGGCCGATTGGCGCGGCGGCGTGGCGCGGACGTCGCGCGACGGAGGCTCGGAGATGATCACCGCAGGCCCGCTCGCCGGCGGCCGGCCGCTGCGCCCGAATGGAATCGCGCTCCGGCGCAACGGAAGTTTTCTGCTTGCGGATCTGGGCGAAGCTTCAGGCGGTGTTTACGAGCTCGATCGGCAAGGCAATGTCGCGCCGCTCGTCGAGGGCGTCGACGGCGTCGATCTGCCGCCCACCAACTTCGTGCACGAAGACAGTGCCGGACGAATCTGGATCACCGTCAGCACACGGCAGCAGCCGCGCTCCGCTGCGTATCGCGCCGACGTTGCCGATGGCTTCATCGTGCTGGTCACCGCACACGGTGCGCGCATCGTCGCCGATGGTCTCGGCTACACCAACGAGGCGTTGCCGAGCCCCGACGGCCGCTGGCTGTACGTGAACGAAACGTTCGGCCGCCGCCTGTCGAGGTTTCCGCTGCGTGAAGATGGCTCGCTCGGCGCGCGGCAAACCGTCACGTCATTTGGTGCAGGCACGTTTCCCGACGGCTTGACATTCGACGAAGCCGGCGGCGTCTGGATCACCAGCATCGTCTCCAACCGAATTATTCGCGTCACTCCGGACGGCGCGCAACAGTTGGTCCTCGAAGACTGCGACCCCGCTCACCTCGGAGCGTGCGAAGTCGCGTTCGCCGCCGGAACGATGGGCCGCGCGCACCTTGATACGTGCAGCGGGCGCGTGCTGAAAAACATTTCAAGCCTCGCGTTCGGCGGCGCCGATCGACGCACCGCGTATCTCGGCTGCCTGCTCGGCGATGCGATCGCGTACTTCCGCACCGACGTCGCCGGACATCCTCCGGTGCACTGGGAGTGGTGATGCAGACACAGACCACCGTTCGATCCAGGACCGCACAGCGACGCAGCCGCAATGTTTCAGCAGCAGCGAAGCCGCCGCGCAGGAAGCCCGCCGCGGCGCGCACGTCGCTCGTGACGCAGGCGTACGACGCGATCCGGCGCCGCATTCTCGACAACGTGTATCCGCCGGGACATCAAGCGCTCGAACAGGCGCTGGCGCAGGAGTTCGGCATCAGCCGCACGCCGCTGCGCGAAGCACTGATCCGGCTTGCAAAAGAGAACCTGGTCGAGGTCATACCGCGGCACGGCATGCGCGTGCTGCCGATCTCGCCGACCGACATGGACGAGATCTACACGATCCTTACCGCGCTCGAATGCGCGGCGGCCGAAATCGTGGCGCAGCGGCGTCCGAGCGAAGCGGAGTTGAAGCCGCTGACACAGGCGACGCGCGACATGGAGCGCGCGCTGAAGGCGAATGATCTCGATGCCTGGGCCCGGGCTGACGAACGCTTTCATCACACGCTGGTCGCGCTGGCCGGCAACCGGATGCTGGCGCAAACCATCGAAAATTTCTGGGACCGCGCCCACCGTGCGCGCATGGTGACACTGCGGCTGCGGCCGAAGCCGGTCAACTCGACGCGTGAGCACATGGCGCTGGTCGATCGCCTGCGCGCGGGCGACGCCGCTGGCGCGGTCGAAGTCAATCGTGCCCATCGAGGCCGCGCCAGCCGCGAGTTGCTGGCGCTGTTCGAGCGGGCACGGCTGCAACAACTCTAACGAGGCCTTGATGTCGTCTTCCGCTTTGCAGATCGTTGTATTGCCTGGTGACGGCATCGGCGTCGAGGTGATGGACGCCTGTCTTGCGGTGCTGCGCGCGCTGGAAACCCGCATCGGCGGCTACTCGATGCGCTTTGAGCCGCAGGCGGGCGGCGCGGCGCTGTACGCGGCCAGCGGAACGGCGTTTCCGGATGCGTCGATGCGCGCCTGCGAGCGTGCCGATGCGATTTTGTTCGGCGCGATGGGCTTGCCGCACGTGCGTTACCCGGACGGCACCGAGATCGCGCCGCAACTCGAATTGCGCGAGCACCTCGAGCTGTTTGCCGGCGTGCGGCCGATTCGTGCGATCCCCGGCGTGCCGCTGCCATTGACCGATCCGCGCGCCGCGCAGATCGACTTCGTGCTGGTGCGCGAGCAAACCGAAGGCTGGTTTTATGGCCGCAATCACACCGACCAGGTGCCTGCGGCGAGCGCCGACGTCGCCTATGACCTGGGCCGCATCACGCGTGCCGGTTGCGAGCGCCTGTTCGAATTTTCGTTCCGGCTGGCGGCGCGCCGCAAGGCGCGCAATCCGGCCAAGGGTCGCGTCACGTGCGTCGACAAGGCCAACGTGCATCGCGCGATGGCGCTGATGAACAGCGTGTTCTGGGACAGCGCGCGCGCACATCCGAATCTCACCGCCGATCACTGCTACGTCGATGCGATGGCGCTCAATCTGATTCGCCAGCCGTGGTCCTACGACGTGATGGCGACCGAGAATCAGTTCGGCGACATCTTGTCGGACCTCGCGGCCGGCCTGGTGGGCGGCATGGGCATGGCGCCGTCGGGCGATATCGGCGAGCGTCATGGAGTATTCCAGCCCGCGCACGGCTCGGCACCCGACATCGCCGGCCAGGGCAAAGCGAATCCGACCGCGATGCTCCTGTCCGCCGCGATGATGCTCGAATGGCTCGGCGATCGTCATCAGCATGCACCGTTGAACGACGCTGCCGACTGTCTGCTGGCTGCGATCGATCGCGTGTATGCCGAGCGCCGCGTGCTGCCGTTCGAGTTCGGCGGCGCGCATGGCACCGCGGCGATCACCGCTGCGGTGATCGATGCGCTACCGCTGCCGGTGCCGGCATGACGCTGCGCGTCGCCACCGTCGGCGCCGGTTACTTCAGCCAGTTTCAGTATCGGGGCTGGAAGGCGATCGAAGGCATCGAGCTCGTCGCGCTCGCCAACCGCGATGCCGAGCGCCGCGCCGCGATGGCGCAGCGCTTCGATGTAGCGCGCACGTTCGCTGACTTCGAGCCGATGCTCGACGCAGTGGCACCCGATCTGGTCGACATCATCACGCCGCCGGCGACTCACCGCTCGTACGTCGCCGCCGCCATGGCACGCGGCATTCCGGTGATCTGCCAGAAGCCGTTCGGCGTCGACTACGCAGACGCCTCGTCGATCACCGAGATCGCCGAGCGCGCCGGCGTTGCGCTGATCGTGCACGAGAACTTTCGCTGGCAGCCGTGGTATCGCGAAGCGAAGCGCTTGATCGAAGCCGGCACGCTGGGCGAGCTGCACAGCGTCGCGTTCCGGCTGCGCCCTGGTGATGGCCAGGGCGCCCGCGCGTATATCGATCGCCAGCCGTACTTCCAGACCATGCCGCGACTGCTGGTGGTCGAGACCGGCATTCACTGGATCGACACGTTTCGTTTCCTGCTGGGCGAGGTCAGTGCGGTGTACGCGCGGCTGCGCCGCATCAATCCTGTGATTGCCGGTGAAGATGCCGGCATCATCGTGTTCGAGTTTCGCAATGGTGCGAGCGGATTGTTCGACGGCAACCGGCTCAACGACCATGTGGCCGCCGACCCGCGCCGCACGATGGGCGAGCTGTGGCTCGAAGGCAGCGGCGGCGTGCTGCGGCTCGACGGCGACGCGCGGCTCTG
>JBGSWY010000047.1:0-2193 GCA_041751715.1 Burkholderiaceae bacterium | reverse complement strand
CGCTCGCAGGGAGCGGGGCAGTATATAGCCGTCGATGATTTTCCGGCGCTCGATCGTTTCCGAGTTGACCAGCACCGCAAGCGCGGTGTTCACGGTGCTTTTTTCGATCATTTTTTCGGTCGGCCTGGTGCGCATTCTCGGCCAGGCCGCGGGCGGTCGAGTCGACAATCAGGCGGTGTTGGAGCTGGTGGCGCTTACGGCGCTGACGTGGATGCCCATCGTGCTGACATTGACGCTGTTCGTGTCGGTCTTGATGACGTTGACGCGCGCTTATCGCGACTCCGAAATGGTCGTGTGGTTTACGGCGGGCCGCAGCCTGGTGAACTGGATCGGGCCGGTGCTGGGTTTTGCCTGGCCGATCATCGTCTCGATCGCGCTACTGGCACTGTTCGTCACGCCCTGGTCGACGTCGCAGATCGAGGAGAGCCGCGAGCGGTTTCAGCAGCGCGACGATGTCAGCCGCGTCTCGCCAGGACGCTTCATCGAATCCGGCAGTGCCGATCGCGTGTTCTTCGTCGAGTCAGTCGACATTCTCGATGGCCAGGTGCGCAACGTATTCGTCAGCATGAAGAGCGGTGGCCGTGAAGCGCTGATCGTCGCCGCGCAGGGACTGATCGAGGTTGCCGCCAACGGAGACCGGTTCCTGGTGCTCCAGCAAGGGCGGCGCTACGAGGGCACACCTGGCCAGCTCGAATATCGAACGATGGAGTTCGATCGCTATGCGATCCGTCTCGAGAGCCGGGCCGATCAGCCGATCGGCGAGCGGCGCGCGAAGACGCTGACGTTGCTGCAGCTTGTGACCAATCCAGACGCGTTGAACCTGGGCGAGATCATGTGGCGCATCGGCCTGCCGATCGCAGCCCTGCTGGTGACTTTGCTCGCGATCCCGCTGGCGTACGTCAATCCGCGCGTGGGACGATCGTTCAACCTGATCGTTGCCGTGCTGCTGCTCGCCGTTTACCTGAACGTGCTGAACACCGTCCAGGCGTTTGTGCAGCAGGGCAGGCTCGAGTTCGGTATCGGCGTGTGGGTGGTGCATGCGGTAATGCTGATGCTGATGCTGGCGTTGTTCATGCGGCGTGTCTACATGCAGCACTGGCTGCCACGCTGGCTGGTGCCGTCGAAGCCGCAACGCGCTGGCTCGGCATGAAAACCATCCGCCGCTATCTGTGGCTCGAGATCGCACGCGCGAGCCTGTTCGTACTGTTTGCGCTGCTCTCCATGTTTCTGTTCTTCGATATGGTGTCGCAGCTTGACGATGTCGGGCGGCGCGGCTTTCGTTTCAGCCATGCGCTTTCGTACGTGGCGCTGACCTTGCCGTCGCGAACCTATGAGCTGATGCCGATCGCGGCGTTGATCGGCACCATTTACGCACTATCAAAGCTTGCAGCCAACTCGGAGTTCACGATCATGCGCGTCTCGGGCATGAGCACGCGCCGGCTGATGAACAGCTTGCTCGGCATCGGCCTGATGATTGTCGCACTGACGTATCTGCTGGGCGAGTTCATCTCTCCGCCCGCCGAGCGGCTCGCGCAGCGCGTGCGATTGCAGGCCACCGGCTCGCCGATCAGCCAGCGCGATTTTCGTACCGGTGTGTGGGTGCGCGATGTCGTGCGCGCGCCGGGCGGCGGCGTCGACGCGTTCCGCTTTATCAACGTGCGGGAGGTCAGCCCCGATGGCGGAACGCGCGACTGGAGAGTGTTCGAGTTCGATCGCGCTTACACACTGCGCTCGATCATGACGGCCGAAGCCGGGCAGTACGACGGCGTGCGCGGCTGGACCCTGTCGAACGTGGTGCAGACCAATCTGCCCGGCCCCACTGCGGAGGCGACGGTGCCGCAGATGACGGACGCACGCACCGAGGTCGCGCGAACCGCAGAACTTGCCTGGGCATCGGAGCTGAAGCCCGATATTTTCGGCGTGATGATTGTGCAGCCCGAGCGCATGGCCGGCTGGGACCTCGCTCAGTACATACGACATTTATCGGACAATCGCCAGCAAACCGAACGGTACGAGATTGCGTTCTGGAGCAAGCTATTTTATCCGTGGGCGGCGCTGGTGATGATGGTGCTGGCGCTGCCGTTCGCCTTCCTGCACATGCGCTCGGGCGGCGTCAGCCTGAAGATATTTGCCGGCGTGATGATCGGCGTCGCGTTCTACGGCCTGAACAAACTGTTCGCGCACCTTGGCTTG
>JBGSWY010000046.1:0-2394 GCA_041751715.1 Burkholderiaceae bacterium | reverse complement strand
CAGCACAACGAACGCCTTGGTCTTCGTCAGCCCGTCGTCATCGGCCCTGCCGATCACGGCCGCTTCCAGCACCGCGGGGTGCTGCATCAACGCCGCTTCCACCTCGAACGGTGACACGTACTGGCCGCTGACCCGCAGCATATCGTCGGCCCGGCCCGCATACGTGTAAAAGCCGTCGCTGCTGCGCACGTACTTGTCGCCGCTCCTGGTCCAGCTGCCGATAAATGTTGCGCAGGATTTTTCGCGGCTCGTCCAGTACATCAGCGCCGCGCTCGGTCCGTTGACGTACAGATCGCCGATCGTGTCGTCGCCGACGAGGCCGCCGTGTTCATCGCGCAGCTCGATCTGGTAGCCCGGCACCGGGGTGCCGGTCGTGCCGTACCGCACCTGCCCTGCATGATTGGAAAGAAAGATGTGCAGCATCTCGGTCGAGCCGATGCCATCGAGAACCTCGCAACCGAAATGCGTGGTGAAACGCTCGCCGATGTCCTTCGGCAGCGCTTCGCCGGCCGAAATGGCAACGCGCAGGTTGACTGTGCTTCGCGCAGGCAGATCGGGCGCCGCGAGCATCGCTGCATAAAGAGTCGGCACGCCGTAAAAGATCGTGGGGCGTTGCTCGACCAGATGTTTGAATACCGCCTGCGGTGTCGGCCGCTCCGGCATCAGCAGAACGCTTGCGCCCACCGACAGCGGAAACGTCAGCGCATTGCCAAGTCCATACGCGAAGAACAGCTTCGCGGCGGAGAACACCACATCGTCCTCGCGCACGCCGAGCACCGGTTTGCCGTACAGCTCCGCCGTCCAGTACAGATTCGCATGGGTGTGCACCGTCCCCTTCGGCTTGCCGGTGGAGCCGGATGAATACAGCCAGAAGCCGATATCGTCAGCCATGGTCTGCGCAGAAGCGCTTGCCGGCGCGTTCTGAGCAATCAATGACGCCAGCTCCGCAGGCTCGATCACGCGCCTGACCTCGTGCGGCATGCCACTCATCGTTTTCCGTAACACCGGGGCCAGCGCGCCGGATACGAAGGCAGCTTGCGCGCGGCTGTGCGTGAGCGCGTAGGCGTAGTCAGCGGGCGTCAGCAGCGTGTTCAGCGCCACCGGAACGACGCCCGCGTAAAGACAGCCGAGAAAGACCACGGGCCAGTCGACCGTGTCATGCATCAGCAGCAGCACGCGCTCTTCGCGCCGGATGTCGAGCGCAGCCAGCGCAGCGGCGAGTCTGCGCACGCGCTCGTCGAGCTCGCCGTACGTCAGCGTGCGTTCATCTTCGCGGTACGCGAGTTTCGCCGCGCGCCCGGCGTTCAGCTCGAGCACATGGCGCGCGAAGTTGAATTGAACGGGTGGCGGGAGGGCAGGCATTGGCTATGCGAAAAGGGGCAGAATAGAGCGCACATTAGAGCGTAGATTTTCTGGTCGCAAGGGAGACCGCGTGTCAGCGCAAGCCTCGCAACAAAGCTTGACCGAAACGGAGCATGCGCCGGTCGACTCTCAGATTGACTATCAGACCGAGCCGGATCGCTACGCGCACCTGAAGCTCGACTTCGACGGCGTAATCGCGCGCATCACGATCGATGTGCAGGAAGATGGCGGCATCCGTCACGGCTACAAGCTGAAGCTCAACTCATACGATCTCGGGGTCGACATCGAGCTGCACGATGCGGTGCAGCGCATCCGGTTCGAACATCCTGAAGTGCGCAGCGTCATCATCACCAGCGGGAAGGATCGCATCTTCTGCTCGGGTGCCAACATTTTCATGCTCGGCCTGTCGTCGCATGCGTGGAAAGTCAACTTCTGCAAGTTCACCAATGAAACGCGCAACGGCATCGAGGATGCCAGCCGGTACTCCGGTCTCAAGTTCATCGCCGCATGCAATGGCACCACGGCGGGTGGCGGCTATGAGCTTGCGCTGGCATGCGACGAAATCTTTCTGGTCGACGATCGCTCGTCCGCGGTCAGCCTGCCCGAAGTGCCGCTGCTCGGCGTGTTGCCCGGCACCGGCGGGCTGACGCGGCTCACCGACAAACGCAAGGTGCGGCACGATCTCGCGGACATTTTCTGCACGACCACCGAAGGCGTGCGCGGCGCACGCGCCAAGGAGTGGCGTCTGGTCGATGCGGTCGTGAAGTCGCAGCAGTTCGGTGACGCGGTCAAGCGGCGTGCGCTGGAACTATCGGCGCAGAGCGATCGGCCCAGCGGCGCGCAGGGGATCGCACTGACTCCGCTGAAGCGCACGATTGACGAAGCGGGGCTTCACTACAGGTTCGTGGACGTTGCGATCGATCGTGTTGCGCGTCGCGCGACCTTTACAGTCAGTGCGCCGGGCGCGCCGCAACCGCGCGACAGCGACGGCATCCTCGCCGCCGGCTGCGACTGGTGGCCGCTGGCAATGGC
>JBGSWY010000045.1:0-1780 GCA_041751715.1 Burkholderiaceae bacterium | reverse complement strand
CAGCACAACGAACGCCTTGGTCTTCGTCAGCCCGTCGTCATCGGCCCTGCCGATCACGGCCGCTTCCAGCACCGCGGGGTGCTGCATCAACGCCGCTTCCACCTCGAACGGTGACACGTACTGGCCGCTGACCCGCAGCATGTCGTCGGCCCGACCCGCATACGAGTAAAAGCCGTCGCTGCTGCGCACGTACTTGTCGCCGCTCCTGGTCCAGTTGCCGATAAATGTTGCGCACGATTTCTCGCGGCTCGTCCAGTACATCAGCGCCGCGCTCGGTCCTTGGACGTACAGATCGCCGATCGTGTCGTCGGGGACGAGGCCGCCTTGCTCATCCCGCAGCTCGATCCGGTAGCCGGGCACCGGCGTGCCGGTGGTGCCGTACCGCACCTGACCCGGATGATTGGAAAGAAAGATGTGCAGCATCTCGGTCGAGCCGATGCCGTCGAGAACTTCGCAGCCGAATTGCGTGGTGAAACGCTCGCCGATGTCCTTCGGCAGCGCTTCGCCCGCCGAAATGGCAACGCGCAGGTTGACTGTGCTTCGCGCAGGCAGATCGGGCGCTGCGAGCATCGCCGCATAAAGCGTCGGCACGCCGAAAAAGATCGTGGGGCGTTGCTCGATCAGCCGTTTAAATACCGCCTGCGGTGTCGGCCGCTCCGGCATCAGCACAACGCTCGCTCCCACCGACAGCGGAAACGTAAGCGCATTGCCGAGCCCGTACGCAAAGAACAGCTTTGCAGCGGAGAACACCGCGTCGTCCTCTTGCACGCCGAGGACCGGTTTGCCATACAGCTCCGCGGTCCAGTACAGATTTGCATGGGTGTGCACCGTCCCCTTCGGCTTGCCCGTGGATCCGGATGAGTACAGCCAGAAACCGATATCGTCAGCCACGGTTTGCGCAGACGCGCTGGCAGGCACGTGCCGTGCGATCAACGCGGCCAGCTCGGCAGTCTCGATCACGCGCTTGACCTCGTGCGGCGCGTCATTCATCGCCTGCTTCAGAACGGGCGCCAGAGCGCTCGATACAAAGGCTGCCTGCGCGCGACTATGCGTGAGCGCGTAGGCGTAATCGGGCGCCGTGAGCAAAGTGTTCAGCGCGACCGGAACAACGCCCGCGTAAAGGCAGCCGAGGAAAACTACCGGCCAGTCGACCGTGTCATGCATCAACAGCAGCACGCGCTCTTCGCGCCGGATGTCGAGCGCAGCCAGCGCAGAGGCGAGTCTGCGCACGCGCTCGTCGAGTTCGCCGTAGGTCAGCGTGCGGTCATCGTCGCGATACGCGAGTTTCGTCGCGCGCCCGGCGTTCAACTCGAGTACATGGCGCGCGAAGTTGAATTGAGCGGGTGGTGGGAGGGCAGGCATTGCGTCAGCGAAAAGAGGCAGAATAGAGCACAGATTAGAGCGCAGATTTTCTGGTCGCAAGGGAGACCGCGTGTCAGCGCACGCCTCGCATCAAAGCTCGACCGAAGCGGTGCACGCGCCGGTCGACTATCAGATTGACTATCAAACCGAGCCCGATCGTTACGCTCACTTGAAGCTCGACTTCGACGGCGCGATCGCGCGCATCACGATCGATGTGCAGGAAGATGGCGGCATCCGCCCCGGCTACAAGCTGAAGCTCAATTCGTACGATCTCGGGGTCGACATCGAGCTGCACGATGCCGTGCAGCGCATTCGCTTCGAGCACCCGGAAGTTCGCAGCGTGATCGTCACCAGCGGCAAGGATCGCATCTTCTGCTCGGGTGCGAACATTTTCATGCTCGGCGTGTCGTCTCACGCC
>JBGSWY010000044.1:0-7087 GCA_041751715.1 Burkholderiaceae bacterium | reverse complement strand
TTCTCGGCCGCCCAGTGACTCCACAGCGTGAGCTTCACCTGTGCCAGCGCACTCGACGCGAACGCCAGCATCAGCAATGAGAAAACGATCTTGAACATACGCATGCCGCCTCCTTGTTTATCGACTAATCGACCTTGGCGCCTGAGACCTTGATGATCCTTCCCCACTTCGCGAGTTCGGCGCGTTGGAACGCCGCCAGCTCGTCGGGCGTGCTGGCGACAATGACTACGCCGAGCCCGGCCAATCGCTCTTTCATGTCCGGCTGCGCGAGCGCGCGCCGCATGTCGGCTGAAATTTTGTCGACGATCGCGCGCGGCGTTGCTGACGGCGCAAAGAAGGCAAACCATGTCGACAGCTCAAATCCGGGCAGGCCGGCCTCGGCCATCGTGGGCAACTGAGGGGCAAGCGGCGAACGCGTCGCTGTCGTCACTGCGAGTCCGCGCAACTTGCCTGCCTTGATGTGCGGCAGCGCCGTCGGCAGGTTGTCGAACATGAAGTCCACCTGTCCGCCAAGCAGATCCGCCAGCGCCGGCCCCGCGCCTCTGTAGGGAATATGCAGCATGAAGGTGCTGCTCATGCTCTTCATCAGCTCGGCAGTCAGATGCTGCGACGTTCCATTGCCGCCTGAGGCGTACACGAGCTTCGCCGGGTTCCTCTTCGCATAGTCCAGCAACTGCTGCACGCTCGACACGGGCAGCGTGGGGCGCACCATCAGCGCCAGCGGCGTCGATCCGGCAAGCGTCAGCGGCGCAAAGTCCTTGACCGGGTCATACGGCAGCTTCGGGTAGAGCCCCGGGTTTGCAGCATGCGTGGTCTGGGTGGCCATCAGCAGCGTGTAACCGTCGGGTGGGCTTTTCGCTACCAACTCGACGCCGATCGCGCCGCTGGCGCCGGTGCGGTTTTCGACCACTACGGCCTGGCCCCAGGCCTCGTTCAGCTTCTGCGCCATCATGCGCGCGATGATGTCGGTGGCGCCTCCCGGCGCGAACGGGTTGATGATGCGCACCGGCTTGCTGGGAAACTGCTGCGCGTGTGCCGTCGTGACGCCGAAGCTCAACAGGCAGGCAAGCAAAAGCGTAGAACGTTTCAACATCGGCCTCTCCCGGCAATGTTTGATTGTGGGGAATCCTCAACAATATTGTCAACAATTTGTTTTAGCACGCGTTTTGTGCGGTGCAGACCGGGACCGAACCAGTACGATCGCGCTGTCTTTCACTCGATCCATTCCCCACAGCCGAAGGCGCGCGGTGATCCTGGTGCGCCTTGTCACGGGTCAGTTCCCCATGTTCGTCGTCACAGTAGAGTTTGTAGTCACGTCGGGTTCGATCGATGCGTTCCTCGCTGAAATGCGCGTCAACGCGCATGTCAGCGTTGAACAGGAGCCGGGCTGCGCGCGGTTCGACGTATGTGTCGATCCTGCAGACCGCGGCCGCGTATTCCTCTATGAGCTCTACTTGAACCAGGCCGCGTTCCATGCGCATCTGGAATCCGCGCACTTCAAGGCATTTGATAACGCCATTGCGCCATGGGTTGAGTCAAAGGCAGTGAAAAAATGGGAGTTGCTGGATCGTTAGTCCTGCGTGCTAGCGGCTAGCGTGGTTCGTCGCGTGGACCGTTCTTCAACGCGGCCAGCACCGCGAACGGGTTCTGTCGCGTCGCAGTGTCGGCGTCAGCGCCGCGATGCGCCGGCATCGGGCAGTCGTCATGCCGTGGCACCAGCGGCAGCGACAGGATCGCCTCTTCCTCGATCCAGTCATACAGCTTAAGCGTGCTCGAGCCCACCACCGCGTCGACTTCATCGTCTTCTATCGGCAACGCATTGAGCTCTTCTTCGCTGGCGATGAAACGGAAGCGCGTGGTTCGATCAAGCGTGAAACTGAGCGGGTTGTTGCAACGTTGGCAGACGAGCTGCAGCGTGCCGACGAGGTGCATATCGGCGCCCGGATGACCGTCATCGTCGATCAGGCCGACGATCCGATAGCGCAGCACGCCGCCCGGGTTTGCCAGCGACTCGGCCAGGCGCGGCAGTCGTTCGATCTCGACATTGCCTTCGCGGTGCGACTGTGAGCGCGCGAACTCGAACGTATCGATGGTGGGCGACACTGTTGCAGTTGGGGTTCGTGCCATTGAAGATGCTCTACACAGCGCCGCTACACTCATTGAATGCCTGACAACGCCCGGCCGCTGATCGTACTCGCGTCGACGTCGCGTTATCGGCGCGAGTTGTTCGAGCGACTGCGCTTGCCGTTCGAAGTCCATGCGCCGCAGGTCGACGAGTTGCCATTGCCGCACGAATCACCGCGCGACCTCGCGTTGCGGCTGGCGCGCGAAAAGGCATCGAGCGTCGCCGCGCTTTTCCAGCGTGCCGTGGTGATCGGGTCGGATCAGATTGCCGATCTTGACGGAGCGATGATCGGCAAGCCGCAGACGCATGAGGCGGCGCTTGCGCAGCTCGAATCACTGCAAGGCCGGCGAGCGGTTTTTTACACCGCGCTGGCGGTCGTCGACGCCGACGGCCATATGCAGATCGATTGTGTGCCGACCACGGTGATGTTTCGCAGTTCGACGCGCCAGCAGCTCGAGCACTATCTGCGCGCCGACCAGCCTTATGACTGCGCAGGCAGCGCGAAGATCGAATCGCTCGGCATTGCGCTGGCCGAAGGTGTCGAGTCGACCGACCCGACCGCGTTGATCGGCTTGCCGTTAATCCGGTTGACGGCGATGCTTGCAGCGGCCGGCATCGACGTCCTGAACCCTGCATGAGCGGTACGCTGTATCTGCTGCCGTCGCCGATTGCCGACGGCTCGCTGCAGCTGGCGTTACCCTCCGATGTAGTCGCGATCGCCCGCCGCATCGATCACTTCCTGGTGGAAGATGCGAAGTCTGCGCGCGCGTTCTTGAAGCTGCTCGAACACCCGCGCCCCTTGCGAGATCTGTCGATCATCGAAATCGGGCATCGGCCGCGCGCTGCGGATATCGCGCAGTGGCTGACACCGCTGGCACGCGGCGCCGACATCGCGGTCGTATCGGAGGCCGGATGCCCGGCGGTGGCCGACCCCGGAGCGACGCTGGTGGCCGTGGCGCACGACAACGGCTGGCGCGTGTCGCCGTTGGTCGGTCCTTCGTCGATCCTGCTGGCGCTGATGGGTTCCGGATTGAACGGACAGCGCTTCCGCTTTGTCGGCTATCTGCCGATCGCTGCCGCGCAGCGCAACGCCGCTATTTCTGCGCTTGAACGCGAATCGAAGGACGGCGAGACGCAGGTGTTCATCGAAACGCCGTATCGAAGCGAGACGCTGTTCGATGCTTTGCTGCAGCAGTGTGCGCCGACAACGCGGCTGGCGGTCGCAGTCGATCTGACCGGGGACGGCGAGTCGATGACTCAGCGCACTGTCGGCGAGTGGCGCAAGCAGCCGGTCGATGCGCGGCCACCGTTGGCGAAGCGGCCCGCGGTGTTCTGCCTAGTCGCCGGGTAATACGGCGGCCACGGGCTCGGCATACCCGTCAGGCTGCCACAGCACGCGGCCATCACGCTCAACAACGTGCAAGGCACGCAGCCCGCCGTGGCCTGCGCAAGCGCCACCTTGGCACGTGCCGGTCGCAGGATCGTAGAACGCTCCATGCGTCGAACACAGCAGATGCTCGGCATCGAAATCGAAGAACATTCCGGGCTGCCAGTCGAGCTCCATCGCCACGTGCGCGCAGCGATTCAGGTAGGCGAACGCCCGGCCTCCATAGCGGATCACGAACGCCGGCGTATTGCGCCCGCCCACGTCAACTTCGAAGCGAACGCCGTGGCCGCCATTGAGCAGCGCCGATGACGCGCAGATGTCGATCAGCTCGCGACGCGCGCCGGGCCGCCCCAAGCTCACAGCGTGCCCCGCGCGAAGCGACGTGGGCCGAGCGCATTTTCCTTCAGCCACGATGAAAGCTCTGCTACCGAGCCGATCAGCGCAAGCGGCGCGTGCGACGCAAGATGTGCGTGCAGGTGCGCACCATAGGTCACGCCGACACCCGCCGTACCGGCCGCAGCCGCCATCTGCAGATCGTGCGACGTATCACCGATCATCAGCATGCGCTGCGGCTTCACGTCCAGCTCTTCGGCAAGTTCAAGCAGCATGGCCGGATGCGGCTTCGACTGCGACTCGTCGGCACAGCGCGACGATGCAAAGAGCCGCCCCAGCCCGGTGGAGTCGAATGCGCGCGCCAGTCCACGTCGCGTCTTGCCGGTGGCCACCGCCAATGGCAGACCGCTCGCCTGCAGCTCGCCCAGCATCGCCTGCATGCCTTCGAACAGCGTGATGTCCGGCTCGCATGCGAGATAGTGATGCCGGTAACGCGCCGAAAATTCCTCGGCACGCTCGGTCGCGAGACCGGGCACCGCATGCGCCAGCGCGTCGAGCAGACCTAACCCGATCACATGGCTTGCCTGTTCCAGAGTCGGGACTGCGAGCTCGAGGTCCGCGGCCGCACTGCGAATGCAGGCGGCAATCCTTGCCGTCGAATCGACGATAGTGCCGTCCCAATCGAACACGATCAGATCGAAGCGACGCATCAGGCTGAAATCGCCTTGAGGAAATCCGCGCATTCGCGCGGCAAGGGCGCTTCCAGCGCCATCGGCCGGCTCGTCACCGGATGTTTGAAGCTCGTCGCGCCGGAATGGAGGAACATGCGCGCCAGACGCGGTGTTCCGTCGCCGCGCGCCACACGCTTGTTCAGTTCGAAGTCGCCATACTTGTCGTCGCCGACGATCGGAAATCCGAGGTGCGCCAGGTGCACGCGAATTTGATGCGTACGGCCGGTCTTCAGATCGGCTTCAAGAAGTGAGAATTTGCGGTAGCGCTTGATCAGGCTGAACACAGTGTGGGACTCCATGCCCTCGGCATCGACGCTGACCCTGCGCTCCCCGTGGCGATTGATGTACTTGATCAGCGCCAGTCGAACATGCTGCCGGTCATTGACCCAGTCCCCCTGAACCAGCACCTGGTAGCGCTTTTCAACGCGGCCTTCCCGCAGATCCTCGTGCAGCTCGAGCAGAGCGCGGCGCGACTTTGCCAGCAGCAGGATGCCGGAGGTTTCGCGATCCAGCCGGTGCACCAGCTCCAGAAACGGTTGATTCGGCCGCGCCGCGCGCACGCGCTCGATCAGCCCATGGGCGATGCCGCTACCGCCATGCGCTGCCAGGCCCGCGGGCTTGTCGACCGCCATCAGATGCTCATCTTCGAACAGAATCGGCGGCATCGCGGAGGGCACGACAGCCAACGGGGTAGGCGCCCGCGCGGCCAGCCGCAACGGCGGAATCCGCACCTGATCACCGGCCGCCAGCCGGTAGTCGACCGCTACCCTGCCCTTGTTCACCCTGACCTCGCCGCGGCGCACGATGCCGTACACATGGCTTTTCGGCACACCCTTGGCGATGCGAATCAGATAGTTGTCGAGCCGCTGCCCCTCGGACTCCGGGCCAATCGTTCGGTACGAAGCACGATCGGCGGCGACCGCTTCCCGCTCCGGTCCGGGGACTGGTTCGCCAAGCTCCGCTTTTCCGGTTTTACGCGCAGTGCCCATCTTGCCTATACTCGCGCGGTCGGGACAAGGAAGCTGGCTTCTCAAAACCCAGACCCGCATCGCGGAGATTGTAGCTTCGCTCATTTCCGCACAGGCGCCGCCGACGCTGTAGCGTCGCGGCATGTTGAGGGTGGTTTACCACCTTCTGAATTCGCAGTCGCGCGACTATTCGCAGCGATTGCACCCGAGCCGGCGATAAAGCCGGTTTCGCTGAAACGATTCGTTCGGACCCAGAATAACGAGACAAACGACACCAGATCCTGAACAGAGCTCCATGCAACTCGCCCTTCACATGAAACATCCGAACCGCGCCCTTCAGGCGCCGGACGGTGCGTGAGTGCGCGTCGACTTTTGAATGCACACCGCAGTGCCGCCCAGCGTCAGCGCTCGGCGCCAGCGGCCTCTGTTCCGGAAACCTGAGACTCGGAGTTTCCCGTCCGCTTCGTTTCAGCACAACAACAGCGCCAGCATCTGAATTTGGATGCGGAAGGCGCAAGGAGTGCTGATGAAACGCATGTTGTTCAATGCCACGCACGCAGAAGAGCTGCGCGTGGCGATCGTCGACGGCCAGAGGCTGGTCGACATCGATATCGAAACGGCCGGGCGCGAACAGCGCAAGTCGAATATCTATAAGGGCGTCATTACCCGGGTCGAGCCCAGCCTGGAAGCCTGCTTCGTCGATTACGGCGAAGAGCGCCACGGATTTCTGCCGTTCAAGGAAGTCTCCAGAACCTTTTTTCGTGACGGCGTCGATGTCCGCACCGCGCGCATCCAGGACGCGCTGAAGGAAGGCCAGGAGCTCGTCGTTCAGATCGAGAAGGAAGAACGCGGCAACAAGGGCGCCGCGCTGACGACTTACATCTCGCTGGCGGGCCGCTACCTGGTGCTGATGCCGAACAACCCGCGCGGCGGCGGCGTATCGCGCCGAATCGAGGGCGAGGACCGGCAGGAGCTGCGCGACACGATGGACCAGCTCGATCTACCGACGGGCATGTCGATCATCGCGCGCACTGCTGGGATCGGCCGCACGGTGGAAGAGCTGCAGTGGGACCTGAACTACCTGATGAAGCTGTGGCACGCGATCGAAGGTGCCGGGAATCCGCAGTTCGAGCTGGTGGTCACCGATGCCGAGGGCAAGAAGACCACCACGTATGTCGACAGCGGTAGCGGGCCGGACGGTCAGCGGCTGAAGCGCGCCAACCCGCCGCCGTTTCTGATCGTCGAAGAATCGAACCTGGTGATTCGCGCGATTCGCGATTACTTTCATCCGGAGATCGGCGAGATCCTGGTCGATACCGACGACATCTACGAGCAGGCGCGGCAGTTCATGGCGCACGTGATGCCTGACAACCTGCAGCGTGTAAAGCGCTACCAGGACGATGTTCCGCTGTTTTCGCGTTTTCAGATCGAGCACCAGATCGAAACCGCGTACTCGCGCCAGGTACCGCTGCCTTCCGGCGGCTCGATCGTGGTCGATCACACCGAAGCGCTGGTCTCCGTCGATGTGAACTCCGCGCGCTCG
>JBGSWY010000043.1:0-5680 GCA_041751715.1 Burkholderiaceae bacterium | reverse complement strand
CAGCCGGTGACCTTCGGCCACCATCTGCTGGCGTACGCAGAAATGTTCGAGCGCGACCGCGCGCGCATGCTCGAAGCGCGCCATCGCGTCAACTGCCTGCCGCTCGGCGCCGCGGCGCTCGCCGGAACAAGTTATCCGATCGATCGCGCTTTCGTCGCCGAGCGGCTCGGCTTCGAAGCGATCGCGGAGAACTCGCTCGATGCGGTCAGTGATCGCGACTTCGCGATCGAGTTTTGCGCCGCTGCCGCCCTGGTGATGACGCACGTTTCGCGCCTGGCCGAAGAGCTGGTGATCTGGCTCAGCCCGCGCTACGCGTTCATTCGGCTACCCGATCGCTATACGACCGGTTCATCGATCATGCCGCAGAAAAGAAACCCGGATGTGCCCGAGCTGGCTCGCGGCAAAACCGGCCGCGTTACCGGTCATCTGGTTTCACTGCTCACCCTGATGAAGGGCCAGCCGCTCGCCTACAACAAAGACAATCAGGAGGACAAGGAGCCGCTGTTCGACGCCGTCGACACTGTTGCCGACACGTTGCGTGCCTTTGCCGAGATGCTGCCGGGTATCGAGGTCAACGCAGATGCAATGCGCCGCGCCGCCGAAGAGGGTTATTCGACCGCGACTGATCTGGCCGATTACCTGGTGCGCAAAGGCGTGCCGTTTCGCGATGCGCATGAAGCGGTGGCGCGCGCGGTCAAGCTGGCCGCGAGCCGTCACACCGCCCTTTCGGAGCTGTCGCTGGCGGAGCTGCGCGAGTTTTCGCCGGCCGTGGACGATGACGTCTTCGATTCGCTGTCGATCGACGCTTCGGTCGCTGCGCGCAACCATCCCGGCGGCACGGCGCCGCAGCGCGTCCATGCACAGGTCGATGTCTGGCGCAACCGGCTGCGAACCCGCGCCCAGCCGACGTAAATTCCAAGAATCTCGCAGCAGCGCCGGTGCGACGGTTAGAATCGCCCGCCATAACTGCGCGCCGCCGCCACCTTACGAGGGCCGCCGAGAGACGGCCGAAGGGGACTTGATGAAGCTTCTGTTGAGCCTATCGCGCGGCATTGACTGGCTGAACTATCACGTCGGCCGCATCGCTTTATGGTTCGTGCTGGTAGCGGTGCTGATCAGCTCGGCCAACGCCATCATTCGCAAGGCGTTCAACATCAGCTCGAACGCCTACCTTGAAGTCCAGTGGTATCTGTTCGCGGCAATTTTCCTTCTGTGCGCCGGCTACGTGCTGCTGCATAACGAACACGTGCGGATCGACGTGGTGTCGAGCCGTTTTTCGAAGCGGACGCGGACGATCATCGACATTATCGGACTGTCGCTGTTCCTGCTGCCGATGGCGTTGTTGATCGTCTACTTGTCGTGGCCGCTGTTCGAGCGCGCCTACGTGTCGGGTGAAATGTCGCAGAACGCCGGCGGACTGATCCGCTGGCCCGCCTACCTGTTGGTGCCGGTGGGCTTTTCGCTGCTGGTATTGCAGGGCATTTCGGAGTTGATCAAGCGCTTCGCCTATCTGATGGGACTGGCGGACGATCCCACGCTCTGGCGCACTTCGAAATCCGCCGAGCTGGAGCTGGCCGAAGCGATCCGCAAGGCGGAAGCAGAGCGCACATGAGTTTTATCGCGCAGAACATGGCCCCGCTGATGTTTGTGGGGTTGATTTTCTTTCTCCTTTTTGGTTTTCCGATTGCGTTCAGTCTGGCGGCGTGCGGACTGTTCTTCGGATTTATCGGCATCGAGCTCGGCCTGTTGCCGGCTTCGCTGTTTCAGGCGATTCCGATCCGGCTGTTCGGGATCATGCAGAACGACACGCTGCTCGCGGTGCCGTTTTTCACGTTCATGGGGCTGATCCTGGAACGCAGCGGCATGGCGGAAGATCTGCTGGACACCGTCGGCCAGGTATTCGGTCCGGTACGCAGCGGCCTGGCGCTGGCCGTGGTTCTGGTTGGAGCATTGCTGGCGGCCACGACCGGTGTGGTGGCTGCCTCGGTGATTTCGATGGGTCTGATTTCACTGCCGATCATGCTGCGCTATGGCTACGATCGGCGCGTTGCGAGCGGAGTGATCGCGGCCTCCGGCACACTCGCACAGATCATTCCGCCATCGCTGGTGTTGATCATCATGGCCGACCAGCTCGGCCGCAGCGTCGGCGATATGTATCGCGGCGCGTTTCTTCCAGGCTTTGTACTGACCGGCATGTATGTCGGCTACGTGATGTTGCTGGCGGTAGTCCGCCCGAAGCTGGTGCCCGCGTTGCCGCCTGAAGCGCGCACCTACCGAGAAGCCGACGGCTCGAGCGGAATGACGTCGCTGACAGTGCTGGCGCTGCTTGCGGTCGGGTTCGCGTACGGCTTCGAGAGCTGGTACGGAGCCCGCTTCCCCAACGCCGGGGTCGAGGAGCTGGTAATTCTGTCGATGATGTTTTCGCTCGGGCTCGCGTTTGTGCTGGCGGTGGCCAACCGTTTTCTGCGCCTCAATCTGCTGTCGAAGATTGCCGAGCGTGTGACCTTCGTGCTGATTCCTCCGCTGGCGCTGATCTTTCTGGTGCTCGGCACCATTTTTCTTGGCATCGCCACGCCCACCGAAGGCGGCGCGATGGGTGCGCTCGGTGCGTTGATCATGGCGCTCGCGCGGCGTCGGCTGAGCTGGTCGCTGCTGAAGCAGGCGATGGACTCGACCGCCAAGCTCTCGACGTTCGTGATTTTCATCCTGATCGGCGCGACCATCTTCAACCTGGCGTTTCAAGCAGTGGACGGCAACAAATGGGTGGAACACCTGCTGTCCGATCTGCCGGGCGGGCAGGTCGGCTTTCTGATCGTCGTCAACATCCTGGTGTTCCTGCTGGCGTTCTTTCTGGATTTCTTCGAGCTGGCGTTCATCATCGTGCCACTGCTCGCGCCGGTGGCAGAGAAGCTCGATATCAACCTGATCTGGTTCGGCATATTGCTCGCGGTGAACATGCAGACCTCGTTCATGCACCCGCCGTTCGGCTTTGCGCTTTTCTATCTGCGCAGCGTCGCGCCGAATGAGGACTACACCGACAAGATCACGCGCAAGCCGATCCTGCGCGTCACGACCGGGCAGATCTATTGGGGCGCAGTGCCGTTTGTGGTGATTCAGTGCATCATGGTCGGAATCCTGATCGCCTTTCCGGAGCTGGTGCTATGGGCGCTCGGCGATCTGACGCCGGTCGATCTGGACAAGGTAAAAATCCAGATTCCCGACAGCCCGGTTTACGAGATCGATCCGATGCAAGGCCTGCAGCCGCCCGAGCCCGCCGCCGGCGCCGAACCTGATGCCGCAAAGGCTGGCGCACCCGAAGATCCGAACGAGGCGATCCTGCGCTCGCTCGGAATCGACGCGAAGAAGTAGGGCTAAAAAAAGCCCCGCAACGAGCGGGGCTTGCGATGCAACTGCGGCCTTTGGCTACTGGGCCGCCGCCTTTTTCGCCGGTGCGGCTTTGGCTGTTGCGCTTGCCGTCCCGTCCAGGCGCTGGGCCGCCATGAAATTGTCGAACTCCCGCTCGGTGATGCGGAACCACAGCACTTGATCGGCGCGGAACTTCGACCAGTCTTCGTAGATGCGGCGCCAGTTCTGGTTTTTGGCGGACAGCTCGCTGTAGACCTCCTGCGACGCCTTGAACGCCGCTTCCATCACCGGGCGCGGCATCGGACGCAGGCGCGCGCCGCCTGCCACCAGGCGCTTCAGCGCATCCGGGTTCTTGGCGTCGTAGCGCGCCTGCATCACCACGTGCGCATGCGAAGCAGCAGCTGTGACGATCGCCTTGTAATCGGCCGGCAGCGCATCCCATGCCTTCTGGTTCATGTAAAGCGCGAGCTGTGGTCCGCCTTCCCACCAGCCAGGGTAGTAATAATTGGGCGCAACCTTGTTGAAGCCGAGCTTCTCGTCATCGTACGGCCCGACCCATTCAACCGCGTCAATCGTTCCTTTTTCGAGCGCCGGATAAATTTCGCCGCCCGGGATGTTCTGCGGAACGCCGCCGATGCGCTCGAGCACCTTGCCGCCAAAGCCGCCGATGCGCATCTTCAGGCCCTTTAGATCGGCCAGTGACTTGATCTCCTTGCGGTACCACCCTCCCATCTGCGCACCGGTATTACCCATCGGCAGATTGACGATCGAATACGTCTTGTAAAAATCGCGCATCAGCTTCATGCCGTTGCCTTCGTACATCCAGGCGGTTTGCTGCCGCGAGTTCAGGCCGAACGGAACTGCGCAATCGAACGCGAACGCTTCATCCTTGCCGAAAAAGTAATACGGCGCGGTATGAGCGCACTCGACGGTGCCATTCTGCACGGCATCAACGACGCCGAAAGGCGGCACCAGCTCGCCCCCGGGGTGAACCGAAATCGTGAACTTGCCACCCGTGGAGTCCGAGACGGACTTGGCGAAAACCTCGGCGGCCCCGAAGATCGTGTCGAGCGATTTGGGAAAGCTTGAAGCCAGGCGCCAGCGAATCTGCCCCGCTTGCGCGATAGCAGGGGCGGCGATCGCTGCGACCGCCGTCCCGACTGTCGCGTTCTTCAAAAACGAACGACGTTGCATGTTGTCTCCCATTGTGGATTCCGAAAGCGAGGCGGTCTCCCTCCCGCTCTGGGCGCAAGTGTAGTCGCGGCTCTGCGCGGCGCAAGCCCTCGGAAACTCCCTACGCGCCGCCGACCGTCATGCCGTCAATGAGCAACGAGCCACTGATCTTGCTGCCCCGGATGACCTGGTCGTTGCCGACCGCGACGATGTTCCGATACATGTCGCGCAGGTTCCCGGCTACCGTGATTTCCTCGACCGGGTAGCGAATTTCTCCGCCCTCGACCCAGAAGCCGCTGGCACCCCGCGAGTAAT
Source organism: Burkholderiaceae bacterium (assembly GCA_041751715.1). Lineage (GTDB taxonomy): Bacteria > Pseudomonadota > Gammaproteobacteria > Burkholderiales > Burkholderiaceae_F > JACCZX01. The sequence continues at coordinate 826 of JBGSWY010000043.1, read as the reverse complement.
CGCCGCTGACGTAGTTGACACCCTGGCCGATCAGGTCGGTCACCAGCAGGCCGGTACCAAGCCGCTGCAGCATGCCGGGAAGATCGTCGCCGCGCCGCGTGCCACTCGACCTGATCTCCAGGTTGTACGAACCGCCGGAATTGCCGGTCGATTGCATGGCCAGCTTGCGCGCCGAGTACGTCGAGAGAAAGTAACCGGTCAACACTCCGCGCGCCACCACGTCGCGCTTGATTCCGCGCACGCCCTCCTCATCGAACGGGCTCGAGCCGGGGCCTTGCGGCAGGTATGGGTCTTCATGCAGGGTGACGTGATCGGCGAAAACTTTCTTGCCGAGCGCCTCGACCAAGAACGAAGCCTTTCGATAAAGCGCACCGCCACTCGCGGCCTGTACGAAATTGCCCAGCAGCCCGCAGGCCAGTGGGGCTTCGAACAGCACCGGGCACTGCGTGGTCTTCAATTGCCGTGCCGACAGGCGTGCCAGAGCGCGCTGCGCTGCATAGTCCCCGACAGACTCCGGCGACGCCAGCTCATCGGCAATGCGCGAAGACGAATACCAGTCGTCGCGCTGCATTCCCCGGGCGCCGCGCGCAATCGGCGCTACCGAAATCGAATGGCGCGAGTATGAGTAGCCGCCGACAAAGTTCTGCGTATTGGCCAGCACGAAATGCCCGGACGACGTGTAAACGTTGGCGCCCTCGGAGTTGACGATCTGCGGGCTGACGGCGAATGCGGCGCCCTCGCCCCGCTGCGCCAGCTTGATTGCCTGCGCAGTATCGATCGACCATGGGTGAAACAGATCGAGATCGCGCGGCGCCCGTTGCAGTGT
>JBGSWY010000042.1:0-6745 GCA_041751715.1 Burkholderiaceae bacterium | reverse complement strand
GAGCAGCGAGGTGACCGCCAGGACCAGCGCCGTTTGCGCCAGGCGACGCAGGATGTAGACGGTCATGCGGCGCGCCTCGTGGTCAAGCGCGCGTTAAACGGCTCAGCGAACTGTCGTTCCCGCGCAAGCGGGAACCCAGTCTTTCGCACCGCTGCCGTACGGACCCCCGCCGGAGCCTGCCCTCGACTCCGATCGGGGGCGAGGGTGACGGCGCTGTTTCCAATCGCGCTGGGCGCTCTTGGACATCGCCGTCACTTGCCCGGACGCACTTCGAACGCCAGTGTGTACTGGTCGGCGCGCGCCGTGTACGTGATGCCCTGTCGCGTCGCCCAGGTGCTGACCTCGTAGTGCAGCGGCACCAGTCCCATCATTTCACCGACCGCTTTCTCTGATGCGCGGGCCAGCATGATGCCGCGCTTGGTATCGTCGATCGTCGTCAGCGCCTGCGTCAGCAACGCGTCGACGCCGGCGTCGGAAAAGCGGCCGCGGTTGGCGCTGCCTAGACCCTGCTTTGGATCGTGCGTCGCCAGCAAGGCGCGCAGCGGGGAGCTCGTCTCACCGCTTTCCGCACCCCACCCGGCGAGCAGAAAAGAAAATTCGAGCTTCGATCCGCGCGAGAAGAACACGTTCGACGGCATCGTTTCGAGCTTGGTCGGAATGCCGTTGCGCGACAGGAATTGTGCGACGGCCTGCGCGACCGCCGCATCGTTGATGTAGCGATTGTTCGGCGCGTGCAGCGTGAGTCCGAATCCGTTCGGGTAACCCGCCTCGGCCAATAGTTTTTTCGCGCCCTGCGGGTCGTACTTATCGGGCTTCAACGTCTTGCTCGTGCCGAAAAACTGCTCGGGCAGCAACTGGCCGGCCGCCACGCCCTGGCCTTCCATGATGCGCGACACGATCGCGTCGCGATCGATCATCTTGCTGATCGCACGTCGCACGCGCGGGTCGCGCAGCGGATTTGCGTCGAGCGGCTTGCCGTCCGTGCTGGTAACGAACGGGGAATTCTTGTCTCGGCTCGAATCGATATGCAGATAGATCATGCGGTTCGAGACCGCTGACGACACTGTGATGCGCTTGTCCTTCGACAACTGCGCAATGTCTGCCGTGGGCACGCCCTCGATCATCTGCACGTCGCCCGCAAGCAATGCCGCTACACGTGCCGGTGCGCTCGGGATCATGCGGAAGCGAACGCTGTCCCACGCCGGCTTGGTGCCCCAGTAAGCGTCGTTGCGCTTCAGCACCACGCGATCGCCGGCGAAGTACTCGCCGAAGCGATACGGGCCGGTGCCGATCATGGCTTTGCCTGAATTGAAGTCTTCGGTCTTCGCTGTTTCTGCGACCGACTTCGGCAAGATCATCACCGCACCCAGATCGTTGGGCATCAACGGATGCGGCTTGTCGGTTTTTATGCGCAGCGTGTGCTTGTCCGGCGCCTGGATGTCAATGATCGGCCGCACGAAAAACGCAAACGACGCCGGCGAATTCGGCACGTTCGGCACCCGCTTGAAGGTGGCAATCACGTCGTCAGCGGTGAAATCCTGTCCATTGTGAAACTTGACGCCCTTGCGCAGCTTTACTTCCCATTCCAGATCGCCGACCGCTTTCCATGACTCCGCCAGCCCGGGCACCATCCGCTGGCTCGCATCGTTGCGTATCAACGTTTCGAAGACGTGGCGCCCCAGGCTGTTGTTCGGCGACAGGTTATGGAAATGCGGATCGAGTGAGGTGACCGGAGTTGAAAGTCCGACGGTCAGATCGGCGGCTTGCGCCGATGCGGCAAACAGCGCCAACGCGAGAGCTGCGCCCAGGGCGCGCGCGCAAAGTGACATAACACCTCCGGTAAAAAAGGGCATGAGCGATAGCTTAACTGCCATTGTGCGTTCGCAGGCGACCGGTCCCCCCACGGAGTAAGACTTCGCCCGGCGCGATTGCGAGCGCCAATTCACGCGCGCGGATTGCGTTGAAACCTGCGCGATCCGGCATCGATGGCGCTTTGCATCGACACCGCCTGCCATAGCCACTCGATCTGGACGCTGCAATTGGCGCGGCGCCGGTAGAGCCAGACCCTAGCTTCAATCGACCTGATGCGCCGACCGGACGCTACCTGCGACAACTACCGTGCCTACGCCGCGCGCAGGAAGCTGCGGTGGGTGGCAAGCTACAGAGCGAGCCAGCGGACGTTCATCGCTAGCATAACGGCGGCGAGAAAGCGAAATCGTGGAGGTCTCTGCGGGCGCATGTCACTCTGGAGATCGCGCCACCCGGCCGGCACCGCGTTTGCCAATAGCAGGGTATCTGATAAGCGCTCGCACGTACGAAAGGACGGCAGCCGCTCCGAGCCAGCGGCGAATGATGGCAAAGCAGAACGCCGACAAGGAAACGATGGGCTCGATCGAGATTTCCTCCGATCAGGCGCCAGCACGCGAAGTGACCGATGCACTGGCGCGAAGCCGCGCCGATCTGGCGCAGGCGCTGCAGGAAAACAAGATCGCGCGTGAAGAGCTGCAGGCCGCCAGTCGCGCCAAGGATCGCTTCCTTGCCGTGCTATCGCACGAGTTGCGCACGCCGCTGACGCCGGTCGTAATGGCGCTACAGCTTCTTGCGCTTCGCCGGGATCTCCCGGAGCCGGCGCGCGAGACGCTCGAAATGATTCACCGTAACGTGAAGATCGAGTCGCACCTGATCGATGACCTGCTCGATCTGACGCGCATCTCTCGCGGTGAGCTCGAAATCGTGTCGGAGCCGATGGATCTGCACGCGGCCATTCGCGGTGCGGTTGAAATCTGCGAATCTGACATCAGGGGCAAGAATCAACAGCTGACAGTGGCGCTCGACGCGACGTGCGCCCGGACCGAAGGCGACTTCACACGACTGCAGCAGGTGGTATGGAATCTGCTGAAAAACGCGTCGAAGTTCACGCACAACGGCGGCGCGATCCGGTTGGCGTCGCGCAGCGAAGGCAACCGGGTCTTCGTCGCCGTATCGGATAACGGCATCGGCATCGATCCCGACGTCTTGCCCACGATCTTCGATGCGTTCAGCCAGGGCGACGAGTGGGTTGCGCGCGAATACGGCGGGCTGGGCCTCGGACTTGCTATCTCAGGGGCAACGGTTCAAGCACACCGCGGAACTATCAGGGCTGACAGCGGTGGCCGTGGCACGGGGGCCACGTTTACCGTTGAATTGCCCCTGATTCATGCTGGATAGATATGGCACTGGCACAGATGGCTACGAGTATGGGCCGCACCGCGAACCCCACCGCGACGCGCTTTGAGCGACTAAAGGTTTTCGTGGTCGAAAACCATGTTGATACGCGCGAATTTCTTACCTTCATGCTGGAAGAACTGGGACACACGGTGAGGGTCGCCGACACGATGAGCACGGCATTGCGCGAAGCGCCTGACTCAGAGTGCGATGTTCTGATCTCCGATATCGGCCTGCCCGACGGCGATGGCTGGGAATTGTTGAGCCGGCTCAATCTGCGGCGTCCCATGTACGCAGTTGCAATGAGCGGGTTCGGAGCGACAGCCGACCGTGCGCGCAGCAAGGCAGCCGGTTTCAAGTACCACTTGGTAAAGCCGATGGGGCTCGAGCAGCTCGAGGGCATCCTGGCCGAAGCCGGCGAGGAGTTGCGAAGATCAGATCGCAGTCAGGCATGTAATGCCCGTTCTTTGGAGTCCGCTGTTGCGACATAGTTGGCGCCGCCTTTCCTACTACGCCGGCACGCTAGCCGTCGTGGGCACCTTCGCCTGATCGCGCGCCAGCTCCTCGCGCGTGGTCATCCGCCGGAACCAGACCGTGATCGCGCTCGAGGTCAGCACGATGAAGAGCGAATAAAGCACCGGGACCAGCAACACCTGCTGTTGCATCATCCCGGTGAACGTCAGTGTCACGATCAGCACCGCCAGCGGCCCGTTCTGAATGCCGGTTTCGAGCGCGATCGTACGGGCACGCCGGGTATCCTGCCGCAGGGCGCGGGCCAGGGCGTAGCCCAGCAGCATGCCAACCAGCCCAAGTCCGATCGAAGCGAAGTACACGCTCCCCGACGTCGTCATCAGCAGTTGCCAGTTGCGCGGCACCCAGGAGCCGATCAGAAACAGGATGACGAACACGCCCAGCAGTGCACCGATCAGCTCGATCGAGGCGCCGACATTGGGATTCCATTTGCGCAACGCGATGCCGATAACGGTGGGCACCAGCAGCACGACCAGCACCTGAGCCACATTACCCGCCGGGATCACGTACTCGCTGGAGACATCCAGCAGCCCGCCATAGAAGGTCAGCAGCAGCGGCACCATGAGCACCGCGACCAGCGTCGAACACACCGTCATCATGATCGACAGTGCGAGCGCGCCCTTGCTGAAATACGAGAAGATGTTGGACGTTGTGCCGCCCGGCATGCAGCCGATCAGCAACAGGCCGACGGCGATCGCGGGGGGGAGCCCGAGCACAACCGCCATCAGATAACCCACGAACGGCATGATGCCGTACTGGCACAACAGACCCACCAGGATGCCCTGCGGCCGGCGAAACGCGATCTTGAAATCCTTGAAGGTCAGTGACGCACCCATGCCCAGCATGATGATCATCATCATCACGCCCAGAAGCCGGGTCTCCAGTTCGGTCAGCATCGTGCGGCTCCGCTCAATTTATCCGTAAATGTGTAGGCAGCCCGTTTGAATGTACGTTGACGGCGTCGCTCAGCGCGCATCCTGCGCACGGTCGTATTCGGCCCGCAGTTCCCGGCGCAGAATCTTGCCGACCGGCGTTTTCGGCAGCTCGCGGCGGATCTCGATCGCCTTCGGCACCTTGTATTCAGTCAGGTGCTTGCGGCAATGCGCACGCACCGCTTCTTCGGTGAGGCCGTCGGCCAGCGGAACCACATAGGCGCGCACGGCTTCGCCGCTCTTCGCGTCCGGCACGCCGATCACGCCGACCTCCAGCACCTCGTCCATGCCTGCGATCACATTCTCGACCTCGTTCGGATAGACGTTGAAGCCGGACACCAGCACCAGATCCTTCATGCGGTCGACGATCCGAAAGTAGCCGTCGGCGTCCATCACAGCGATGTCGCCGGTGTGCAGCCAGCCGTTGCGGATCGTCTTCGCGGTTTCATCGGGGCGATTCCAGTAGCCGGCCATCACCTGCGGACCCCGCACCGTCAGCTCGCCGGCCTGGCCCAGCGCTGCCGGAGCGCCCGAGGGGTCGACCAAGCGGACGTCGGTGTTCGGAACCGGGATGCCGATCGACTCGGGTTTCTGATTGCCGGACAGCGGGTTGAAGCTGATCACCGGGGACGCCTCGGTCAGCCCATAGCCTTCGGCGATCCTGGTTCCGGTCACACGCTCCCAGCGCTGGGCCACCGCGTGCTGCAGCGCTGCACCACCCGCGACCGCTGCCTTCAGGTGCTTGGGCGGAAATGCGCTGAACCACTCTTCGTTGAGCAACGCGTTGAACAGCGTATTGACGCCGCTTACCCAGGTGATCGGGTAGTTCTCGAACGCGCGCTGCAGGTTACCGATCGGCCGCGGGTTCGGTGCCAGCACGTTGCGCGCACCGACCGCGTAGAAGCAGAGCAGGTTGAAGGTGAACGCAAAGATGTGATACAGCGGCAGGGCAGTCAGCACCACTTCCTTGCCGATGTCGATATGCGAACGACCCATCGCCAGCGCCTGATCGACGTTCGACAGCAGGTTGCCGTGCGTGAGCATCGCCCCCTTGCTGACGCCGGTCGTGCCGCCGGTGTACTGCAGCACGGCCAGCGTGTCGTGCCCGCATTCCTGCGTGTAGGTGGCCACCTCGATCCGCTTTTCCTGCTTCACGCGCGCGCCTTCTGCCAGCGCCTTTTCCAGCCGCACATGGTCGACCGTGATGGCCGGCAACGCGCGGTTCCAGATCTTCATCACCGAGCGGATGACCGCGCGCGGCACGGCAGGGAAGAACTGCGGCACCTGGCAGACGATGGTCTTCCTGAGACTTGCCGGCACGATGCCCTGCAGCTTGTTGGCAAACATATCGACGATCACGATTGCCTCGGCACCGGAATCGCCGAGCTGGTGCGCCATTTCGGTCGGCGTGTACAGCGGATTCGTGTTGACCAGCACGCAGCCCGCCTTCAGCACGCCGAAGGCTGCGACCGGATACGCGAGGCAGTTGGGCGACTGCAGCGCGACGCGCGCGCCGGGCGCCAGCCCCACGCACTCACGCAGATAAACGGCGAAGGCGTCCGAGTGCTGCGCGATCTGCGCGTACGTCAGCGAGCCATGCATGCCGTTGGGCATGCAGGTGGAAAAGGCGGTCTGCGTAGCAAAGCGCGTGTCGGAATCGCTCAAGAACTGCGCCAGGTTCGAGTGGCGCGGCGGCGGCAGCTGCTTCGCAATACTGTCGCCGTATTGATTCACCCACGGCTTGCGGTCGTAAACCATCGCATCCTGAGGCACGACGTCTCCCTGGTCGCGGATCGGCGGCCCTGTTCACACCGAAGGCGATGATTGTGCGGACTACCGGCCGAGGCCGGTACAGGGCTTTGCCATGAATCTATAGGGATCAGCGCGTGCCGTCCATCGCCACTGGCGCCGACGCTGCCTAAGCTGAGCGCGAAATTGTGGTGGCCAAGGACGGAATTGAACCGCCGACACAAGGATTTTCAGTCCTCTGCTCTACCAACTGAGCTACTTGGCCTGTGGGTTGCCGGACGGGTGATAGATGCTTGCAAAGCCCGCGTCGCGAAGGGCGCGAAGTATAG
>JBGSWY010000041.1:0-4915 GCA_041751715.1 Burkholderiaceae bacterium | reverse complement strand
GTTGACGGTTGGGCAGGCGAGCGACCTCTTCCTCGATGATGGCCACGACCTGCGATCGCTCGACCTGATCCTGTGCGCTTTCGGCCGCGGGGGAGCCGGGCCGGGCTTCAAGCGTTTCCAGCGGATCGGAATTGTCGTCGTCGTTGCCGGGGTATAAAGCCGAGAAAAGCGTGACCCAGGTCGACCGGACCTTCTGCCGCCGGAAATGATCGTAGGTCGCGTTCTGCAGGATGCGCGTGAAGAGCAGCGGCAGCTCGGCAGCGGGCCGATCGCCGTACTTTTCGGCGAGCTTCATCATCGCCTCCTGCACGATGTCGAGCGCGGCGTCGGCGTCGCGTACAGCGTACTGAGCCTGCTTGAATGCGCGCCGCTCGACGCCTTTCAGAAAGTCTGAGAGTTCTTGCTCCGAGGCCACTAAATCGGCTTCCCGCGTCTTGTCATTCCCGCGTAAGCGGGAATCCAGTGTCGTTCATCAGCAAGCCACTGGGCCCCCGCCTGCGCGGGGGCGACGGCGCTGTTTCCAATCGCTTCTCTCTTGGACATCGCCGTCGTTTGCACAATATGCTGCGCTGCCGTATCTTCCCGGGCTCTTGTATGACAACAACAAGATAGCTTATCGATTACAGCTTATCCGCTTATTCAGATTAAGTCGGCGCAGGAGCGCCCGCCGCACCGCCCGTCACGAGCGAGCAAGGAACGGCAACCAATCAATTTCCCGTGGACTTTGAGAGGGTTCGAGAAATGGAATTAACCGGCGCCGAGATCGTCGTTAGATGTTTGCAGGATGAAGGTGTCAAGCACGTCTTCGGTTACCCGGGCGGTGCAGTCCTTTACATCTACGACGCGATCTTCAAGCAGGACAAGTTTCAGCATATTCTGGTGCGGCACGAGCAGGCTGCTGTACACGCAGCCGACGCTTATTCGCGCTCGAGTCATCGCATCGGTGTCGCGCTGGTGACCAGCGGACCCGGCGTGACGAATGCGGTCACCGGGATCGCGACCGCCTACATGGATTCGATTCCGATGGTTATCCTGACCGGGCAGGTACCGACGCACGCGATCGGTCTGGACGCTTTCCAGGAGTGCGACACGGTCGGCATCACCCGGCCCTGCGTCAAGCACAACTTCCTGGTGAAGGACGTGCGAGAACTCGCCGGCGCGATCAAAAAGGCGTTTTATATCGCGCAAAGCGGCCGGCCGGGCCCGGTGCTGGTCGATATTCCGAAGGACGTGACGATCGCACGCTGCGAGTACGAGTATCCGCGCGAAGTCTCGATGCGGTCGTACAAACCGGTAGCCAGGGGCCATCAAGGGCAGATCAAGAAGGCGGTGCAACTGCTCCTCGCAGCGGAGCGGCCGATGGTCTACACCGGTGGCGGCGTGATTCTGTCGGATGCGGCAGATCTGCTGAATCGGTTCGTGAATCTGCTCGGTTTTCCTTGCACCAACACGTTGATGGGCCTCGGCGCCTTTGAGGCGAGCAACGAGAAGTTTGTCGGCATGCCGGGAATGCACGGCACTTATGAAGCGAACATGGCGATGCAACACTGCGACGTGCTGATCGCGATCGGCGCGCGCTTCGACGATCGCGTGATCGGCAACCCGAAGCACTTCTCTACGAACCCGCGCAAGATCATTCATATCGACGTCGACCCCTCGTCGATCTCGAAGCGCGTCAAAGTCGACATTCCGATCGTCGGCGATGTGCGCGAAGTGCTGATCGAGCTGCTGGCCCAGGTCGAAGCGACGCCCGCGCGGCCCGATCCCGCCAGGCTGGCGGCGTGGTGGCAGCAGGTCAACGAGTGGCGCAAGAAAGACTGCCTGCGCTACGAAAAAAATGGTGGCGCTATCAAGCCACAGTATGTGGTCGAGAAACTGTGGGAAGTCACCGGAGGCAACGCGTTCGTCACGTCGGATGTCGGCCAGCATCAGATGTGGGCCGCGCAGTATTACCGCTTCGACAAGCCGCGGCGCTGGATCAACTCCGGGGGGCTTGGCACGATGGGGGTCGGCCTGCCGTACGCGATGGGTGTGCAGATGGCCAATCCCGGCGCCGATGTGGCAGTGATCACCGGCGAAGGCTCGATCCAGATGTGCATTCAGGAGCTCTCGACCTGCAAGCAGTACCGGCTGACGCCGAAGATCATCAATCTGAACAATCGCTACCTCGGGATGGTGCGACAGTGGCAACAGATCGACTATGGCGGCCGCTACGCGGAGTCATATGTCGATGCGTTGCCGGATTTCGTCAAGCTCGCCGAGGCCTACGGCCACGTTGGATTCCAGATCGACAAGACGGCCGATGTCGAGCCTGCGTTGAAGGAAGCGTTCGGCAAGTACAAGGAGCGGCTGGTGTTCCTCGACTTCATCACCGATCAGAAGGAGAACGTCTGGCCGATGGTGAAGGCGGGCAAGGGGCTGACCGAGATGCTGCTTGGATCGGAAGATCTATGAGGCACATCATTTCGGTACTTCTGGAAAACGAGCCGGGCGCGTTGTCTCGTGTGGTTGGGCTGTTTTCCGCGCGCGGCTACAACATCGAAACGTTGACTGTCGCACCGACCGAGGACGCGTCGCTCTCGCGCATGACGATCGTCAGCGTCGGCTCAGATGACGTGATCGAGCAGATCACCAAGCACCTGAACCGGCTGATCGAAGTCGTCAAGGTGGTCGACCTGACCGAGGGCGACTACATCGAGCGCGAGCTGATGTTGATCAAGCTGCGCGCGGTCGGAAAAGAGCGCGACGAGATCAAGCGCATGGCCGATATTTTTCGCGGCCGCATCATCGACGTCACCGAGCGCAGCTATACGATCGAGCTGACCGGCAACGGCGCCAAGCTCGATGCCTTCATCAAGGCGGTCGATCGTGCTTCAATTCTCGAAACAGTGCGCACCGGTGGCTCGGGAGTGGGCCGCGGCGAGCGCATCTTGCGTGTCTAGGAAACCCAATGAAGATCTATTACGACAAAGACGCTGATCTCTCCCTGGTCAAGGGCAAGCAAGTCGCGATCATCGGCTATGGATCGCAGGGGCACGCTCATGCGCAGAACCTGACCGATTCGGGAGTGAAGGTGACCGTCGGCCTGCGAAGCGGTGGCGTGTCATGGAAAAAAGCAGAAGGCGCCGGCCTGAAAGTGACGGAGGTCGCAGCCGCGGTGAAAGACGCCGATATCGCCATGATCCTGCTGCCTGACGAAAATCACGCGCAGGTCTACACCGAGTCGATCGCCGCCAACATGAAGCAGGGCGCGGCCCTGGCGTTTGCCCACGGCTTCAACATTCACTACGGGCAGATTCAGCCGCGCGCCGACCTCGATGTGATCATGATCGCTCCGAAGGCGCCTGGGCACACGGTGCGCTCGACGTATCGGCAGGGCGGCGGCGTACCGTGTCTGATCGCGATGCATAAGGACGCCTCCGGGATGGCGCGCGATCTGGCGCTGTCATACGCATGCGCAATCGGCGGCGGCAAGGCCGGCATTATCGAAACCAACTTTCGCGAGGAAACCGAAACCGATCTGTTCGGCGAGCAGGCGGTGCTGTGCGGCGGCACGGTCGAATTGATCAAGGCGGGTTTCGAGACGCTGGTCGAAGCCGGATACGCGCCGGAGATGGCGTACTTTGAGTGTTTGCACGAGCTGAAGCTGATTGTCGATCTGATTTATGAAGGTGGGATCGCGAACATGAACTATTCGATCTCGAACAATGCCGAGTACGGCGAGTATCTGACCGGACCGAAGATCGTCAACGCCGACACCAGGCAAGCGATGAAAAAAGCACTGGAGGAAATCCAGACCGGCGAATACGCGAAGAGCTTCATCGTCGAAAACCGCGCAGGTGCACCCACCCTCGCCGCACGACGCCGGCTGATGTCCGAGCATCAGATCGAGCAGGTAGGTGAAAAACTCAGAGGGATGATGCCGTGGATCAAGGCGAATCGGCTGGTGGACCAGTCTAAAAACTGATGGAGCAAATGATGAGGCGTGCTGTTGCCATTGTCGCGATTGGGTTGACTGTTTCGGCGTCTGTATTGGCGCAGCAGCAGCCGCCGCTGCCATTGCCGCCCGCCGGCACGCTCGTGTTGATGACCGGCGCAGCCGAAGTCGAGTTGTCGAACGACGAAGCGGTCGCGAATTTTTTCTACGAAGCGCAGGATGCGGACCTGACGCGCGCCCAGTCGCTCGTCAACCAGCGCGTCGGCGACGGCACTGCGGCACTGAAGCGCGCCGATCCCAAGGCGCAGATCGAGACTTCCGGTTACAGCAGCTATCCGGTGTATTCGAGCGGCAGCAATCGCGCAATCACCGGCTGGCGCGTGCGCCAGGGCGTCACCCTACGCAGCGAGAATCTGAATGCCCTGCCGAAAACAGTGGCGGCGGCGCAGCCGTTTCTTGCACTGGGCGGCATTGACTTCAGGCTGTCGAAAGGCGCGCGCGACAAGGTCGAAGCGCAGTTGATTCAACTCGCCATCGCCAATCTGAATTCGCGCTTTACTGCGGCAGCGCAATCGATGGGCGTTTCGGCCAATCGCGTTCGCATAGAAGAAATCAACTTCGGCGTGCGCGAAGAGGCGCCGCCGCGGCCGATGATGATGCGGGCGGCAACGGCGGCATCGGATGCAGCCGCGCCGCCGACGTTCGAATCCGGCCGCTCGATCGAGCGTCTCACCGTGACCGGTAAAGCGCGACTGCTGCCATAGATCGATGTCCCGCTAGCGTTCGCGCAGAGCCGCCGCAACGTCGCCCCGATGAACGAGCTTCTCGAACGCGACGCGGTGCTGCAGACGCTGCACGAGCGCCTGCGTTCCGCGGCCACCGCGGGCCATGTGGCGTGGGTGGCCGGCGAAGCGGGCGTGGGCAAAACCAGCGTGCTTCGTCGACTCGCGGCGGGGCGGCCTGCCGACGCCGTCTGGT
>JBGSWY010000040.1:0-3205 GCA_041751715.1 Burkholderiaceae bacterium | reverse complement strand
TCGGCACGCCTAGTGGCCTGTAGCAGTCGATTCGGAAGGGAAAGGCGCGTCCGGGCGCGCCGAGTGCGCGAAGCGAGCCGCGTCGAATAGCCGACGCATATTCGCAAGGCGAGCGACAAAGCAATCGGCCGCCCCGACGCGTAAGGCACTTTCGAATTGGCTGTTACAGGCCACTAGACTCTCCAGAGAATCTGAACCGACCACACGGCGCACGCTATCAGCCACACGATCGTGATCGATTGCAGCGTCAGCCGCGCCCAAACCGGCGTGATGTAGTCCATCCAGATGTTCCGCACGCCGATCCACGCGTGATACAGCAGGGAGGCAAACGCGACCAGGGTGATGACCTTCATCCACAGCGGAGCAAACAACGCCGACCACGTTTCGTACGACAGCGGGCCGAACAGCACGCTGAGGCCGACCAGCAATACCCACAAGGTCAGCACGACCGACGTGATTCGCTGGCCGATAAAACCCACGATTCCGTAGTGCGCACCGACCGCCAGACGCTTGGAGCCGATGCCGGGCGGAGGGCGCGACATCAGATCACTCCGAACAGTTTCAATGCTGCGAACAGGGTCAGCGGCAAGCTGACCGCGTAGACGGCGATCGCGCTGGCGCGCGAGGCTTTCAGGTCGATGCCGATATGCAGATCGAGCATCAGATAGCGAATTCCAGCGACCAGATGATGAATCAGGCTCCAGATCAGAAACAGAAGCAGGAGCTTGAGGAAGAAGTTCGACGCCATACCACGCAGCCGTTCGAAGCTCAGTTCGGATGTCAAGCTCAGGTCGAACATCCACAGCAGGACCGGCAGCGCGAGAAAGAGCGCTGCGCCGCTGATCCGGTGCATGATCGACACCAGACCGGCCATCGGCAACCGGTAGGTCAGCAACAGCGGGAAGCCCAGATTGCGAAACTGCGGCCGTGGCTGTTTCTCGGTCGTGAAAGTCGTCATCGGCGGCGGTTCATTGACTGTGTTGCGTTTGGGATCGGCCGCCATTCTGACCGAATTGCTGCACCGAACCAAATCAGGTCAGTGTGTTGCGATAGTGATATCGCTCAGTGACCGACAATCCGCGCCGGACTTCGACCGGACGGTCGCCGTAGGTATATGACACGCGCTCCACCAGCAGCAGCGGCGCACCTTGCGCCACCTTCAGGAGAAGCGCGGCGTCGGCAGCCGCCGCCACGGCCCGAATGCGCTCGTCGGCGCGAATCATGCGCGTAGCGAACTCGGTTTCGAACAATCCGTATAGCGGTCCTCTGTATTGCGCGAGCCGCTCGGCGGTGAGCTTCTTGAACAGCACTCCGGGCAGCCAAATTTCATCGAGCACGATCGGCGCTCCATCGAAGCTCAACAAGCGACGCAAATACACCACGGCGTCGCTCGGCTTCAGGGCAAGCTGATTCGCAATCTCGCCGGCAGCACGCGTCCGCTTGCATTCGAGATATCGGCTGATACCCGGGACGAAACCGTGATCGTCGGGCACCACGCGCAGAAAACGAAACTGCGCCCGCTCCTCATGGTGCGTGGCGACGAACGTGCCCTTGCCCTGCCGGCGCACCAGCAGATGCTCGGTTGCAAGTTCGTCGACCGCCTTGCGCACGGTGCCCTGGCTCACCTGGAAGCGCTGAGCCAGCTCCATTTCGCTCGGGATCATGTCTCCGGGCTTCCACTCGCCGCGCTGCAATCCCTGGACTATCAAGTCCTTGATTTGCCGATAAAGCGGCGCGTAAACGGCCGCCTGATCGGCGCGGACAGCTTCGCGGGTTTCAGCGGGAGGCATGGGCAACATTGCACCACAGAGCGCGGTACAATACATCATCTATCTTATATAAGAGATTCCAACACGATCCGCGCAGTAAACTGCTCGCGCTGCGCCTGACGATCCCTCCGGAGAACAAAGACCATGCCTAACGCCCCCGTTCGCGTCGCCGTCACCGGCGCCGCCGGGCAGATCGGTTATTCGCTGCTGTTCCGTATCGCGTCGGGTGAAATGCTCGGCAAGGATCAACCGGTGCATCTACAACTGCTCGAGATTCCGGACGAAAAAGCACAGAAAGCGTTGCAGGGCGTGATGATGGAGCTGGACGATTGCGCATTCCCATTGCTGGCGGGCATGCAAGCGGCTAGCGATCCGCTGGCTGCGTTCAAGGACACCGAAATCGCCCTGCTCGTCGGCGCGCGGCCGCGCGGCCCCGGCATGGAGCGCAAGGATTTGCTGGCGGCCAACGCGCAGATTTTCACGGCCCAGGGCAAGGCCCTCGACCAAGTGGCGAACCGGAATGTCAAAGTGTTGGTAGTCGGCAATCCGGCCAACACGAACGCGTATATCGCGATGACATCGGCGCCGTCGCTGCCCAAGAAGAACTTCACCGCGATGATGCGGCTGGATCACAACCGCGCGCTCTCGCAGCTGGCGGCCAAGGCCCGTCAGCCGGTGACGGCGATCGAAAAGCTGATCGTCTGGGGCAATCATTCGCCGACGATGTATCCGGACCTGCGCTTCGCAACGATCGGCGGCAAGCCAGCCAGGCCGATGATCGACGACGGCTGGTATCGCGACACCTATATCCCGACCGTCGGCAAGCGCGGCGCGGCGATCATCGAAGCACGCGGGCTGTCGTCGGCTGCATCGGCGGCAAATGCGGCGATCGACCATGTGCGTGACTGGCTGTCCGGTACCGATGGCCATTGGGTCACGATGGGCGTGGCGTCCGATGGCAGCTACGGCATTCCGCAGGACGTCGTCTACGGCGTTCCGTGCGTCTGCCGCAACCGCGAGTATGAAGTCGTCAAAGGGCTGGAGATCGATGAGTTTTCGCGCCAGAGGATGGACGCCACGTTGAAAGAATTGCTCGAGGAGCGTGATGGCGTTGCGCATCTGCTGGGTTAGGGCCGCGACCACATGACGGCGGGCGGTCGCTTCCGCGCTGCGTTGCAGGCCGAACAGCCGCTGCAGATCGTGGGCACGCTGATCGCGAATCACGCGCTGCTGGCGCAGCAGGTCGGTTATCGCTCGATTTATCTGTCCGGCGGCGGCGTGGCTGCCGGCTCTTTGGGCATGCCTGATCTCGGCATCAACACGCTCGACGATGTACTGATCGACGTGCGCCGCATTACCGATGTATGCGAGCTGCCGTTGCTGGTCGACATCGACACCGGATTCGGCCCGAGCGCGTTCAACATCGCGCGCACCAT
>JBGSWY010000039.1:0-9255 GCA_041751715.1 Burkholderiaceae bacterium | reverse complement strand
CATCGCGAGCGAACTGGCGCAGCAAATCCCACAAATCGCCTGCACGCACCGCTTGCCCCGGCGCCAACGCGCGCTGCAGGCTGACAATAGCCTCGGCCTCGTGCGTCGAGCCGACGTGAAGTAAGTCAAACCGGATCAGCACCAAGTGCGAAAGCAGGCGGTACAGCTGTTCGTCGGACAGTGGTGCGCCTCGGTCCTGTGCAACCATTCGAACCACTTCCACCATAGCGCGGTGAGTGGCCGAGGAGTGTCCGCCGTCGACAAACCGTTGCATGAAGGCCGCAGCTGTGTCGGAAGCCCGAGCCCATTCGCACACGGTCGCGAAAGCTCGGGACGTCTCTTCTGCGACCGACCCCGTAACCACTCCGACACGGTCCACGTGCTCGCGAAAGTCGGGCTTTTGCAAGGTCTGCCAGCTGCGCTGGATCGCCTCTCGGAAGTCGCTGTTGGTTTCCGCCTCCGAGATCGTGAGCGAACGCTTGACCTGCAGCGACAGACGCATGACCGTTCCGTCCACCAAGGAGGCGGCATCGACGATCACGTCGTCGAGCGGTTCGCCGAAGTCGGACTGCTGCTGGGCGACACGCTGCACGGCCCTCGCGTCGAGGGCGGCCGCCGTCGTGCCGGTGACCATGGCCGCGAGGTACTGCGCCGTGACCGCGTCTTCGTACGTAAATCCGGCACCTCCGGTGAGTTCAGGCGAAGTCATCCGTTGTCCTATAGTCCCGTCTAGGTAAGCCTAAAGCCTATCTTTCCCCCGACAAGCGAAGCGAACATCGCGGACCCTGTTCACGGGAGAAGGCCAGATCGTCGTACGAGACGCCTGCCGCCGCGCAAATGTCAGCTCGGGGTGCAAGCAAAGCGTACACACTTCATTTGCTGGGTCCTGCACCCAACTCTGGAGCTTGAGCCCATGTGACCCCCTGAAACGACTCCCGATTGATGCACCGATCGTGCCAGGCAGCGTCACCCCTCGCGGCGCGCCTTTAGCAGCTCGGTGAGCTGCGCGAGGCTCAGCTCGGTGCCGTGCAGCGTCTTGCGCATCGGCTCGAAGACGTCGACCATTTTCCGGTAGCCGTCGAGCACCTCCGAGTGCGAGTTGAGCTCCCGCCCCTGAAAAGTCGTCCAACGTCCCATCTTCTCCACGAGCATCTTGGTGATCGAAAAGTGCTCGCCCTCGTTGTTGCCGTCGAAGCCGGGGAACGTAACGGTGTCGCCGAACAGGTCCGCGTCCGCCTTGAGCTGAGCCTTGTCCTTCTTCGACAGCTTCGCCCACCCGCGCTCGATGAAGGCCCACATGTCGAGAACGTTTGCGACCTCGCGGACGTTGGGGTACGCGTCCGCCCGCGCGCCGAAGACCCCGTCCATCTCCCAAACAGGCGCCCAGTAGTGGCCGCCGTAAATGGCCTCCGCGAGGAGGTTGGCGTCCACGTCACCCTTCACCTTCGCCGCGTTCATGAAATCGCGCAGCATCAGGATTAAGACCTTCTCGCCGTCGGAGAAGTAGACCCGGTCGCGCCGCGTCCCCTGCGCCAACCCGATGTCCACCAGCCGGCGAAACGCCTCCGACCGCGTCGGGACGTCGTCTTGCTGGCTCCGCCACTCGTCGACCTGCTCCAGCTGCTCCTGCTCCACCTTCATCTCGAATCGTCCTAGCGCCACGGGTATCTCCGGTTATCTTGGACAGTTACCGTACTTTCCGTATTGTATACGTATCTCCCGTATTGCGCAAGTGCCTAGTTTCGTAGGCATGACCGCACGGACCGTTGGTACCGTGCGACCACGCCTAGCCCTCCTTGCGGCCCGCCCCGCTCACACCTATAGCCCCGTCAGGGTGCAAGCGGACACTCTCGATCTGCTTGCCCTACCCCGCCACCACCTCCTGCACCGACCACACAGTCAGATTGGACGCGCGGTCCACCCGCGACCCAAGCCGCAAGCCCGCGGCGATCCGGTCCTTTCGGTTTTTTAGGATTCGGCCGATCGCCTTCGCCGTCAGGACATCCCGGCCGCGCCGGAAATCCTCCATCACGTCGGCGATCGCCCTTGTCGAATGAGTTGTCCCAGCCAGTTGGCCGGCTTATACGGAAAACCTCGGCGAAACTTCGGCCAAGCAGGCCCCTCAGGGCTGAGGTGTTTGACATATACGGTTAATAGTTGTTTTCGGTATAGTCATGGACTATGATTCGGACTTCGCCTCACCGGGAGCCACTGTGTCGAAATCCAAGCGCGTCGCGCTATATGCCCGCGTATCAACTGACGGTCAGTCGACCGAGAATCAGTTGCGGGAACTCCGTGAGGCTGTAATTCGTCATGGCTGGACCGTCGTCGAGGAGTTCGTCGACCAAGGAATCAGTGGAGCGAAGGGCCGAAAGGCGCGTCCCCAGTTCGATGCCGTCTTGAACTCCGTAGGTCGACGAGAGTTCGACATCGTGGCCGCATGGTCGGTCGATCGACTAGGACGCAGCTTGCAGGACCTTGTTGGGTTCCTCGGCGAGCTGCAGGCCAAGAGAGTTGACCTCTACCTCCACCAGCAAGCTCTAGATACGTCGACGCCGTCCGGCAAAGCCATGTTTGGAATGCTCGGCGTCTTCGCAGAGTTCGAGCGTTCGATCATCCAGGAACGGGTGCGGTCTGGACTAGCCCGCGCACGCGCGAAGGGAGTGATACTCGGACGCCCCAAAGTTTCCATCGCGATCGAAACGCGAATTCGTGAACTAGCGGCCGGGGGCGCTGGCAAACTAAAAACTGCGAAAACGCTGGGTGTCGGAGTCAGCGTGGTGCAAAGGGTCTTGGCGTGATCCAGGACCTTCGTACGCTCTACCTGCAAAGAGGCGTAACGTTCGTTTCGTGAATTGCCCGCTCTCGGCCATGAGCGGGCATCCAGGAACGTCTGCATTCTGGCAAGACCCATTCAACGAGAGTCCTTGCAGCACCAACTTGTCTGCGCGGCACAGGTTTGCGCCTGAGGGGCGCCATTGTCGACATTCAGCAGATCGGGGCTTTCAGTTCACCAACTGAACCTCGCTCGGCCGCCAGGTCTTGGTGAAGAATGACTCCAGCGGGCTGTACAGCCGCAAGTAGGTGAACCAGCCCTTCTTCGGATCGGTCTGGATCCAGTTGCCGCGCTTGACGCCAGCGGGTTGCGCAGGCGCGAACCAGACCGTCGTCAAGCCGTCTACATCCGGCTCTGCGGCCGGCGACGGGTAGCCTTGGCTGCCGGCGCGCGGATAACGCTGCGGCGTGGCCAACATCGAACGCGTCATGTTGTCGTAGACCGTCAGCGACCAGAACTTTTCCGCCGGAATGTCTTTCGGCAGCGTGACCTTGTAAGTCTTGGCGCCGTCAAAGAAGTTCTTGTTGGCATCCTTGTAGGCAAAGATATAGGCCGAGCCGATGCCGGGCAGGCGCATGGCCATCGCGGGAGTGACGCCGGTGATGCCGTAGAAGAACGCGGTGCGCCCGTCCAGCTGGCGGTAGCCCGTCGGCGCAAAAGGCTTGACGCCTTCGCGGGTGATCATCGGGATGGGCGTTTCGAACAGCGCGCCGGTGGTGAACATCATGTTCCACCAGTTCGATTCCACGCCGTAGTAGAACCAGCTCGGGTCGCGCGGGTTCATGAACAGGTTGCGAGAGGCGGCATTGCCCAGCGCGGCCGCCTCGTCGAGGATCTTCTTCATGCGCGCATCGGGCTGGAAGGGCTGGCCGTGCCGAATGCCGATGGCCGCCATCGACCCCATCAACTCGGGGTCGAGCGAGGTCGGCGGTTCTTGCTGAACGATCTCGTTGAGCATCTCGAAGTAGCTGGCATCGCTGGGCGGCACCGTGTTCATTACCTTGCCGCTGCCGTCGTGAAACACCGTCGGCGGCGGCGCTTTCACGGCGCCGAAGCGTGTCTTGCCGTCGAGAAAATCGGCCAGCGTCGTGCCGTAGCCGGCCGCGTCGTAGGCATACACCTTGGTGTACTTCTTGATCGTGTCGACCACCGGCTTCGGGTCCTTCTGGTCGGCGAGAAACATGCGGCCGAACCAGGCCACGCGGCTGGTCTTCGGCCGCGCGATGAAGTAGCCGCCGTCGGGCACCTGCCCCTTGTAGTCGGGGGGCAGCACCAGATATTTGCCGCCCAGGCCGCGGTCGCCCCCGGGCAAGCCCAGGTCAGTGACCCAGCGGAACCAGTAGTCGTCGATCGCGCCCAGGAAGTCCGGCGGCACTTCGACGACCATCGGCCCCTTGGTGAGGTCGAGAATGCCGATGACGTAGATCGTGTCCGCATTCGCCGTCAGGAACAGCGAGTTGGCGTCCATCAACTTCTCGAAGATGATGACTTCGTTGCTTTTGACGTCCACACTCTGCAGCCCCTTGTCGAGGCCGCGGATGCTGACACCCGACATCGAGTTGACATAGGCGTTGTAGGCGTGGGTCAGGTCGATGTGGTCGTACAGCCTTTGCGCCGTAGCCTTCGACGGCGCGCCGTCCCTGAATTCAAGCGTGCCCACGGCCGACTCGACCTTGTCGGGGGTGACCAGCGATGGCGGGATCGGCGCTTGTGCGAACGCGGCTGAAGCAAGCAGCGATTGCGGCGTAGGCGGGTTTCAGGATGTTCATGGCTTGGGCATTTTCAGGATGTGGTTTCAAGATGGAAGCAAAGTGTGCGCCGCCCAGTTACTCGCGCTTCAACGGTGGCTTCGTCCACTTGCCGTCCAGCGCTGCAGGTTTAGGCCAATAAAGGCGCAGGTATATCGAGAATGGACCTTTGGGTGCAGGCAGCCAGTTGCTTTCCAGTTGCTTGCCGGGTGAATCGTTCTGGATGTACATCGTCAGACCGCCGTCCGCATCCTTCTTCAACTCAGGCAGCATTGGCGAGTTGATCAGGTAGCGGTTGATTGGATTGGCCACCAGCAGGCTCTGCGGCAGCTCGTACATCGTCAACGACCAGAACGCATTCACGGGAGGGTACTGGCCCGGGGGAAAGCGCAGCTTGTAGCGGTTCGACCCGGAAAGCTTCTGTCCGTTGGCGTCGGTCCAGTAGATTGGATAGGCCGCTTCCTGCTTCGAGTTGCCGTAAATGCCGATCGTGCCCAACCAGCGGTTGAGGTAGTTGTTCTTCATGAACTGGCGCGTGCCGAACATGTCGCCCGAATTAAGCTTGCCTTCCTCGACCGCCTTCACACCACCGGCAAACGCTTCCCAGGCGTCGGCACGCCCCTGTTCGATGGCGGTCTTCATCTCGGGCGAGAGCTTGGCCGGGTCGAAGTTCAAGCCCGCCCCGACACCGATCTTGGCGAAGCGCTTCATCAACGCCACTTCCGTCGGGTCGGTCGGGGCGTAGCTCAACACGAAGTTGACGAGGCTGAAGAAGTCGAGCGAGGTCTTCTGCTCATCCTTGGTCAGCGGCTTGGGGAAATCGACCTTGGGCGCGGGCGGCGGCGGCGCCTTGCCGAGGAAGGATGACAACGTCTGCACCTTGTAGCCGGCCTGGATCTTCTTGACGTTGTCGATGTCGGCCGGGTTGAACAACTGCGTGCGGTAGACGACAACGATGAACTCCGTCTCTGAGCGCAGCACCTTCTTCACGCCCTTGGGCACCGGGCCCTTCCAGTTCGGGCCGGCCACCATGTAGGTGCCGGGGCCATTGCCGGTGACGGCGCTGCCGAGGTAGGCGAAGTTGAAGGTGTAGGCATCGGTGAACTGCACGCTGTAGTAGCGGCCCTTCTCGATTGCCGGCAGGTGCAGGACGATCGGTTCGGCGCGCAGGTCCAGCCCCGCCCACGAATACGGCGTGTCGGAGTTCGGCGTCTGTACCGCCGTGTCGGCTGGCGTGTAGACGTTGGGGATGTTGGTGATCTGGTTCCACGGCGCCTTGAACTGGCCCGAGTCGCGGTCGACGTAGTAGGCGTATTGGATGCGGTAGCTGTCCACCAGCGGGTAGCCGTAGATGTAGGCTTCCTTGGCAATGGCGCGCGCCTCGGTGGGGCTGACGCTGGTCTGCGCAGACGCGGCAGCGCCGAAGCAGATCGACAGGATTGCGCCAATGAATTTCATTTTGCTGATGGTCATGCTGAAAAATCCCTGATCGTGAATGGTGATTCGGTCGCCTGCCAATTCGGAGACCGAGGCTTTCCAATATCGGCGGACGCGAAATGCAGGCACCTGGAACCCTGGCGAGAAGCTTCAGTTCAAGTCAGTGTCCTTGAAGTATTTCGTTCCCGATACGGTGATCGTTGCCGAGAGCCCGGTGTTCGTCAGTTGGTACAAATAGACCCCCGGAGACACGGCAGCAGCGCCGCTGAACTGCGCGCCTTGGCCGGCGGCCATCGCAGATAGATTGGCCTGGCCGCCGAATTCCCAGCCCTGATTGACGAAGTTGCGCAGCGCCTGTTCGTTAGTGAAAACGAAGATCAGCCGATTCTCGTTGAGTCCGAAACCCAAGCCGCCCTGCACCTGCACCATCTTCATGAATGTCTGTCGATGCGTGCGGTTATTGACGACCATGCCTTTGCCTGTGGTGCCACCCGCGAAGAACAGCTTGATCCCGAATGTGCTGAATACTGCGTAACCGGCCGCTCTGTCGATGACGCGCCGCGTACCCGGCGCGATTTCGTACAGCGTCGACAGCGCGTCCTGTGACATCTCGCGAATCTGACCGCGGGCCTGGATGATCTTGCCTTCGTCGGGCACGCCATCGGGCAGCGCGTTCTCCAGCTTTCCCAGCGGGTCCCAAGAAAAAACTTGCGCCGCAATCGGTGGCGAAGTGAGACATACGGCTAGAACGACGGTCATCGCATAGGACTTCATCGCATTCCTCTGAAGCACGAGTAAACATCGAGTACGGATGCCCGGGTACGCATCGAAAGCGGGCCCGGCATGAACGGTCACTCTGACAGAACACTCACTTGGGGAACATCAACTGGATCTGCGCTCGAATCTGCCAGTTCGCTCCGAAGTCAGGCTTGGCTACGTTGTAATAGGCCGATAGCTGCGAATTCACCGGCAGCTTCCCAATGTGAAAAATCTTACCGACTCCCCCTCCAATAGGGACGGTCCACTGCTGGCCACTTTCCGCTTTCCAGTTGACCGTCAGAATCGGCGAACTGGTGAGATAAACACCGCCTTCGAAGTTGTAGTTGAGGAACGGCTGGATCAGGCCGTTGTTAAAGGCGCCGCCTTGCTTGTTGCTGGTCGTCGACCAGATGTTGTTGACCAGCACGCCGTAGACCCAGGGATTGCCCTTTTCCAAGTGAAGCACGACAAACGTCGGCCCTAGGCCCCAGTTGTCATTCCCAAGTTTGGAGTTGCTTTGTGTGGGGGCCTGGACGATGGCACCCGCGCCCCAGATCCATTCGCCCGGTTTCGCCGGTGAAAGAAACGCATTGAATTGAATATCGCCGATGCCGCTGAGGCTACCTTGGTCTGGCCCCAGCGCCGGCTGCCAAATTACCGGCAGGATGGTACGGGTGATGATGTTCCAATCGTCGTTGATCGAGATCGGGATCACCGGCTGGATGTTGAGAATATTTTGCGTGCCTTTCTCAGGCCCGAAATTCAAGTTGGTGTTGTTCTGGAATGGGACACTGATGAGATTCCCCACCGGGTTCTGCGCTATTTTCGCTAGTTCTTCGGCAGTCATCTCGGCATGCACGAAGCTTGTCGCGAAGGTTGCGGCCATGGCGGCGGCCGCAATAAGTATACGATCTTGCATTTGCATCCTTTCTTCATCACGGCGTGTCGAACAGATAGCTCAGCGGGTGGCGAAGGGCCAACGAGCGCTTGTGCACGACGCGCCGAATACTGTTTGCGGGGTGTCCGGTGACCGACGACCTGGCAATCCCGCCGCGCCGTCCAGTGGCATCCAAGCCGGAACAAGTCTACGGTCACCAGCGCAGGTGAGCTTTGCTATTTGTGACATTATGATGGTTCGAGGGCGAATGCCCATGTGATGAAACCGCGGCCGTCGACGCGCTTCGAATCCCAGTGACGACCTCTCCCGCTATTGCCCCCTGCCGTGCAGATGCGTTCCGTGCGGTGCCCGGCGGCTACGACCGCGTCGCATCGACGTTGGCGCTGCGACCCTTGCTGCAAGAATTCGGCGTCGAACTGGCGCAGGTGTTGGCGCAGTCGGGTTTGCCCGCGGCCCTCTTTGACCACCCTGACAACCTGATCCCGTTCAGGCAGGGCAGCCGCTTGCTCGGGTTATGTGTCGACTTAACCGGATGTGCGCATCTGGGTCTGCTGATCGGCCGGCACACGCCCCTGGAGTCATTGGGCATCGTCGCCGATCTGATCAAGGTGTCGCCAAATGTGCGCAGCGCGTTGCAGCTACTTTCGCGCTACCTGACCCTGAGCGACGGTGGCGGGTTGGCGACGCTGAGCGAGGATTCGCGCTTCGCGAGCTACAGCTATGCATTGTATGAACCCGGCGTTGAGTGCGCCGAAGTGGTCTACGACCTCGTGCTGGCCTCGATCTGGAACATCGTGCGCGCCTTGTGTGGCAATCGCTGGCTGCCACACGAGATCCAGTTCATGCGTCGCCGGCCGCCCGACACACGCCCGTACCGCGGTTTCCTGCGCGCACCGCTGCGCTTCGACTGCGAACGCTCTGCCGTGGTCTTCGACAAGACATGGCTCGATGTGCCGCTGCGCAGCGCGGATCCGCAACGATTGCTGATACTGGAAGCGCAGGCACGCGCCATCGAAGCGCGGACTACCGGCGAATTGCCTGCGCAAGTGCGGCGTGTGCTTCGTCGGCAGATGCTGAGTGGCAGCACCTCGATGCACCAGGTCGCTGCAGAACTTGCAATGCACCGGCGCACGCTGGACCGCAAGCTGCAGCCCTATGGCGTCGGCTTTCAGTCCCTGTGCGACGAGGTCCGGCATGAAGTGGCGCGTCAACTATTGAGCGATACGTCAATGCCGCTCATTGCGATTGCGCAGAGCCTGCATTTTGCAGATGCCAGCGTGTTTACGCGTGCGTTTCGTCGCTGGTCCGGCACGACGCCGTCGCAATGGCGCGCTTCATCGAGTCCCATTGCTTGACCGTGGCGCCCAGCGGTGTCGATCGGGGCACGATTGGCAATCCATGGGGGGCTGCTATCGACGGGAAGTGAATACTCCGTCTGCTTCGCTATAGTCGACGGAATCACGACGAACGGCTGCTGACCATTGAGCGAAAGCTGCATGAAAGCGCTGTCGTGGGGAAACGTGAATGACTGCTTTCGAGCAAGCAATCTCGGCGGTCGTCGGGCAGCAGTGGGTCGA
>JBGSWY010000038.1:0-6156 GCA_041751715.1 Burkholderiaceae bacterium | reverse complement strand
CGTGCCGTAGAAGCTCCAGCGAAAGCCGCTGATCAGATAGACGACCGGATTGAACAGCGTCAACGTGCGCCACGCCGGCGGCAGCATGTCGATCGAATAAAACGCGCCGCCCAGAAACGTCAACGGCGTCACGACCAGCATTGGAACGAACTGCAGCTGCTCGAAGCCCTTGGCCCAGATGCCGATGATGAAGCCGAACAGGCTGAAAGTGGTCACCGTGAGCACCAGGAAGCCGATCATCCATACCGGATGCAGAATTTGAATCGGCACGAACAGCGATGCGGTGGCGAGAATGATCAGGCCGAGGACGATCGACTTGGTCGCTGCTGCGCCGACGTACGCCAGCACAATCTCCAGATAGGACACTGGCGCGGACAGCAACTCGTAGATCGTGCCGGTGAACTTCGGAAAATAGATTCCGAACGACGCGTTCGAGATGCTCTGAGTAAACAGCGCCAGCATGATCAGGCCCGGCACGATAAACGCGCCGTAGGTCACCCCATCGACCTGCTCGATGCGCGAGCCGATGGCGGCGCCGAAGACGACGAAGTACAGCGAGGTCGTGATGACCGGCGCCACCAGGCTTTGCCACAGCGTGCGTGCCGCCCGTGCCATTTCAAACCGGTAAATGGCCCATACGCCATGTCGATTGAATTTAGACGCGCTCATTGGCTCATGTTCGATCACTCACGAGGCTGACGAAAATATCCTCCAGCGAGCTTTGCCGCGTGTTCAGATCCTTGAATCCGATGCCCAACTCGCTCATCCGCCGCAGCAGCGGCGGAATCCCCGTGCTTTCTTCATGTGCATCAAACGTGTATTCCAGCTCGTGACCGTCGGCGTTCAGCACAAGTTTCCAGTCGGACAGTGCGGCCGGGATTGCCGCCATCGGCTCCTGCAACGAAAGGGTGAGCTGCTTCTTGCCGAGCTTCTTCATCAACTCGGCCTTCTCCTCGACCACGATCAGCTCGCCCTTGCTGATGACGCCGATCCGGTCGGCCATCTCTTCGGCCTCGTCGATGTAATGCGTGGTCAGGATGATCGTGACGCCGCGCGCGCGCAGGCCGCGCACCAGCGCCCACATGTCGCGGCGCAGCTCGACATCGACGCCGGCAGTCGGCTCATCGAGAAACAGGATCTCGGGCTCGTGCGACAACGCCTTGGCGATCATCACGCGCCGCTTCATGCCGCCTGACAAGGTCATGATCTTTTCCCTGCGCTTGTCCCACAGGGACAGATCGCGCAGCACCTTCTCGATGTGTGCGGGGTTCGGCGCGTACCCGAACAAGCCGCGGCTGAAGCTCACGGTGGCCCACACCGTCTCGAAGGCGTCGGTGGTCAACTCCTGCGGGACCAGGCCGATCTTCGATCGCGACGCGCGGTAATCGCGGACGATGTCGTCCCCATCCACTGTCACCGTCCCGGTCGTCGGCGTGACGATGCCGCATACGATGCTGATCAGCGTCGTCTTGCCTGCACCGTTGGGGCCGAGCAGCGCGAAGATCTCACCCTTGCTGATTTGAAGGTTGATGGCCTTCAGCGCCTGCAGGCCCGACGCGTACGTCTTGGTCAGGTTGGCAATGGAAATAATCGACGGCGCGGCCATCGCGTTCATCTACCGCAGTCGCAATGAAGCGGCGCCCGCGGGCACCGCAGCGGACTATTTCGATCTGAAGTCGTCGTGGCAGTTGTCACACGACTGTCCGGTCGCGCTGAACTGCGTTCGCACCGCCTTGACGTCGCCGGTCTTGGCCACCGCGTTCAGCTTCGCGGCTTCAACCTGCATCTTCTCTGCCAGCTCCTTGAACTTGGCTTCGTTCTTGAAAAGCTCGGGCCTAGCTTTCGTATTGGCAACGAACTCGGTGCCGTGGCCGAACGCGTCCCACGGAAGTTTCGACATCACTTCCACGACAGCGGCGCTGGTTTGAATCGCCTGCACATTCGGCGTCGACGATTTCAACTGCGCATTGATGCGGCCCATGTGGCTGTTCAGCACGGTCAACGCGGCCTGCCGGTATTTGACGGCCGTTTCCGGCTTGGCGTATTGCGCGGCGGCCGGCAATGCAGCAGCGGCAATGGATGCAACGCATGCGGCAACACACACGAACTTTGAATATCGGTGCATGAAGTATTCCTTTAGACGGCGAGCGGACAGCATAACCGACGCGTAGTACGTATCGGTAATTACGCGCGGCGCGCCAGCTCAGCGGCCTTGCCGATGTAGCCGGCCGGAGTCATTGCCAGCAACGCATCGCGCGCATCGGCCGGGATCGAAAGCCCGCTCACGAAAGCGTGCAGCGCCTCGCGCGTAATGCCCCTGCCGCGCGTCAGCGCCTTTAACTGCTCATAGGAATTTTCGACACCGTAGCGGCGCATGACTGTCTGCACCGGCTCGGCCAGCACCTCCCACGCGTCATCCAGATCGGCGGCCAGCCGCGCTTCGTTGATCTCCAGCTTTGCCAGACCGCGCAGGCACGACTCGTAGCCGAGCAACGCATGACCGAACGCGACCCCGAGATTGCGCAATACGGTCGAATCCGTCAGGTCGCGCTGCCAGCGCGAGACCGGAAGTTTCTCAGCCAGATACCGCAGCAGCGCATTGGCGAGTCCGAGGTTGCCTTCCGAATTCTCGAAATCGATCGGATTGACCTTGTGCGGCATCGTCGACGAGCCGATCTCGCCCGCCTTCAGCTTCTGCTTGAAGTAGCCGAGCGAGATGTAGCCCCATAGGTCACGGTCAAGGTCGAGCAGGATGGTATTGGTGCGCGCAATCGCATCGAATAGCTGCGCCATCGAATCGTGCGGCTCGATCTGGGTCGTATGCACATTGAACGCCAGCCCGAGCTGCTCGACGACGCTGCGCGCCAGCGATTCCCAGTCGATATCCGGATACGCCGCCACGTGCGCGTTGTAATTGCCGACCGCGCCGTTCATCTTTGCCAGCAGCGTGACGCGCTCGATCGCACCGGTCGCGGCGGCCAGACGCACCGCGACGTTGGCGAATTCCTTGCCGACGGTGGTCGGAGTGGCGGGTTGACCATGCGTGCGCGAGAGCATCGGTAGCTCGGCATAGCGATGTGCATAGCCGCGCAACTGGGCATGAATCGCGTGCAGGCGGCCGACCAGGGCGGCGCGGCCGCGCTCGAGCATCAACGCGTGGGCAACGTTGTTGATGTCTTCGGACGTGCATGCGAAGTGAATGAATTCCGCCGCCGCACCAACACTGGAAACCATGCGCCGCTTGACGAAGTACTCGACCGCCTTGACGTCGTGATTCGTCTCGGTCTCGATCGCCTTGATTTCCGTGCAGTCGTCGAGACTGAACTCGGCAACCAGTTGCTGCAAAGCGCGATCGGCGTCATGGGCCAGCGCCGGCAACTCGGGCAGGCCGGCAGACGCGAGAGCGGTAAGCCACGCCACTTCGACCCGCAATCGCTCGCGCATAAACGCAAACTCGGAAAAAATATCGCGCAGCTCGGCCGTCTGCCGGCCATAGCGGCCGTCGAGCGGCGAAATTGCGGTGAGCGAGACGAGCGGCAAAGCGCAATGAGCAGGCACGTTGCGTGCGGAATCGTTTGCGGGTTTCGTGCGGCTTCGCTGAAATGGTGCTGGCGCGTGTAGAACTTGCAGAGGCCGCGCAGTGTAGCAAAGGCGCATCGTTGCTCTGCCCGACCGAGGCATTGCTATTGCCGAGCGGCGCGCCCCCGATATACTCATTTGCCCGCCATCCTGTTTGCGCCACGTGTCCAAAAATATTCGCCTGATCGGTTCTGTTTCCAGCCCGTATGTGCGCAAGGTGCGCATCGTGATGGCGGAAAAACGCCTCGAGTATCAGCTGGAGCTGGAAGACGTGTGGTCGTCGGACACGCGCATCCAGGATGCCAACCCGCTCGGCAAAGTGCCGTGCCTGATCATGGAAGACGGCGGCGCGCTGTTCGATTCGCGCGTCATCGTCGAATATCTGGATACGCTCACGCCGGTGTCCAAACTGATTCCGGCGAACGGCCGCGAGCGCGCCGAAGTGCGCACCTGGGAAGCGCTGGCCGACGGTGTAATGGACGCAGCCATTCTCGTCCGGCTTGAACAGACGCAGCGTCCGGCGCAAGAGCAGAGTCAGAAGTGGATCGATCGGCAGATGAACAAGGTGCACGCCGCAGTCGCGTCGATGAGCCACGGTCTCGCGGAAAAATCCTGGTGCAACGGAAACGCCTACTCGCTGGCGGATATCGCAGTCGGGTGCGCGCTGGGCTATCTGGATTTTCGCTTCAAGCACGTCAACTGGCGCTACGAGCATCCGAATCTGGAGCGGCACTACGAGAAACTCGCGGCGCGCCAGTCGTTCGTCGATACGCAGCCGCCGGCTTGATGGTTTGTCATTCCCGCCCCTGCCTAAAGCTTGCTGGGGCAGGCCCCGCGGGAATCCAGCAATGCATCGATAAGGCTGGATGCCCGTTTTCACGGGCATGACAGAGCAGTATCGGCGGCGATCCGATCGATCGCATCGGTGCAGAACGCATCGACGCCCCAGCCGAAAATCGTGCGTGCGCGCTGCGGCGAGTTCACCGTGTAGCAGAACAGCCAGGTTCCGTTTTCCTTGATCCTGCGCGTCAACCCGGCGGTCAGATAGCGATGATTCGTGTGCAGCGATACACATCCAAGCCGCGCAAGTTCTGCGCGCCAGTTGGCGGGCACGCGTTGCATCAGCCAGCCGCGCGGTAAATCCGGCGCCGCCTCACGCGCCGCCGCCAGCGCAATACGAGAAAACGAAGAGACCAACGGAACGCGCGCATCGACAAGGTGCGCGCGGTCGCCGCC
Source organism: Burkholderiaceae bacterium (assembly GCA_041751715.1). Taxonomy (GTDB): domain Bacteria; phylum Pseudomonadota; class Gammaproteobacteria; order Burkholderiales; family Burkholderiaceae_F; genus JACCZX01. The sequence continues at coordinate 1,341 of JBGSWY010000038.1, read as the reverse complement.
CGGGCGAATCAAATCGGCATACGCCTGCGCGGTGACGCGCGCGACGGCGGCGCCGGTGGCGGCGTCGAACCCCGGCGCAGGCTTGATTTCGATGTTCGGCCAGACGCCGTTATCGCGACAAAACCGTAATGTGCGTTCGAGCGTCGGCACCATCTCGCCGGCGTAGCGCGGCGAGTGCCATCCGCCGACATCGATACGCGCGAGCTCAGCGGCACTCAGCCCGCTGACCGCGCCGGCGGTCAGTCCCGTGCGCTCCAGGGTCGGGTCGTGAATCAATACGGGCACATCGTCAACCGCCAGCATCGCGTCGAATTCGATCGCGCGGTAGCCGTGCTCGAGCCCCACCTTGATTGCCGCAATGGTGTTCTCGGGGGCAAGCGAGCCGCCGCCGCGATGAGCGAGCGCCCTGGCATAAGGCCACGGAACGGTCGACGTCATGTTCCGTCGACGACCGTATCGCGTTTGCGCCGGATGTAAATGATTTTTTCGACTCTCGCGACCACCATGCCTTCGTCGTCCCTGATATCCACATTGAACAGATGCAGGTGCTTGTCGCCGGCTTCGGTCATGCGCCGAATCTGTGCCAGATCGCTGTCCTGCAGCTCGAAGCGTGCCCATACGCGTCCGCGCCCCGGTGCGAGATACTCGATCGAGCCCGACTTGTCCCACACGCGATACTGCCCGCCCAGGGTATGCAGCAGCATCAGCAGCAGGAACGGATCGGTCATCGAGTACAGCGAGCCGCCGAAAAGGGTGCCGACGTAGCTGCGGTTGTACCAACGCAATCTCATATCGACAGTGACGCTGCGAAAGTCCGGCGCGATGTGCCGCACGCGGATACCGGCGCCGACAAACGGCGGCCAGAGGTTCATCAGCAGGCGCCGCGTGCGCGGTGAAACTTTGCGTAGCATGCCGCAAAGTGTAGGCAATCATCGACCACATGAAATCGCTTGGCCATTTGCGTGTTCTCGATCTGACGCGCGTGCTCGCGGGTCCGTGGTGCACGCAACTGCTGGCCGATCTCGGCGCAGAGGTCATCAAGATCGAACGGCCGGGCAGCGGCGATGACACGCGGCACTGGGGACCGCCTTACCTGAGGGACACCGCGGGCACGGAAACCTCGGAAGCCGCCTACTACCTGGCGGCCAATCGCGGAAAGCGCTCGGTGACGATCGATATTTCAGCCGCCGACGGCCAGGCGCTAGTGCGCAAGCTGGCCGAGCGCTGCGACATCGTCGTCGAGAACTTCATGGTGGGGCAACTCGCGAAGTACGGACTCGACTACGCCGCGCTGGCCGCGGTGAACCCGCAACTGATCTACTGCTCGGTCACCGGCTTCGG
>JBGSWY010000037.1:0-7290 GCA_041751715.1 Burkholderiaceae bacterium | reverse complement strand
CTCGCCCGCAACGGAACGATCATTGAACCGACCTCCGGCAACACCGGCATCGGGCTGGCGATGGTCGCTGCCGTCAAAGGCTATCCGCTGATCCTGGTGATGCCCGACAGCATGTCGGTTGAACGGCGACGCTTGATGCTGGCCTACGGCGCCAGGTTCGAGCTGACGCCGCGCGAAAAAGGAATGCCGGGCGCGATCGAGCGCGCGAAGCAGCTGGTGGCAGAAACAACGGGCGCGTGGATGCCGCAGCAGTTCGACAATCAGGCGAACATCGACGTGCACGTGCGCACCACTGCGCAGGAAGTGCTGCGCGATTTTCCGGAGAGCGATTTTCCAGGCGGATTCGACGCAGTGATCACCGGCGTCGGCACCGGCGGCCACATCACGGCAATGGCGCAGGTGCTGAAGCCGAAATGGCCGCAGCTGAAAGTGTTCGCGGTCGAGCCGTCGGCATCACCGGTGATCTCCGGCGGCAAGCCGGCGCCGCATCCGATTCAGGGCATCGGCGCGGGCTTTATTCCGAAGAACCTGAAGACCGAGTTGCTCGATGGCGTGATCCTGGTCGAAGCCGAAGAGGCGCGCGAGATGGCGCGCCGCGCGGCCCGCGAAGAAGGCGTGCTGGTCGGCATTTCATCCGGCGCATCGCTGGCGGCGGTGGCAAAGAAGCTGCGTGAATTGAAGAGCAGCCTGAAGAACAACCCGCGCGTGCTCAGCTTCAACTACGACACCGGCGAGCGTTATCTGTCGATCGAAGGGTTCCTGCCGGCCGAAGTACCCGCGAAATAAACGCCCGCTATCTGGCGGTGGTCAACGGCGCCGCGCAGTGGCCCGCGCCTTCGACCTTGTCCTGGCCCAGCTGCCAAGGCGGCGGCTCATCGAATCTATTGTGCGGCGTCGCGCGCGACCAGTCGATGGCGATAAACGCGAGCCCGGCCGCCCAGAACGTGAACGCAAACACAGTCGTACGCGTGAGCTGCACGCCCGGTTTCATGACTTGAGCCCCAGTCGCTCGCGCAGCGGGATCCCGGCGAACGAGCCGGCAAAGGCCGCAGCGAACCATACCCAGCCATGCAGGCTGCCGGTCGAGATGCCCGCAAAGTAAGCGCCGACATTGCAGCCGAAAGCGAGCCGCGCCGAATAGCCCAGTACCAGACCGGTGACGGCCGCCACCAGCCATTGCTTGCCGCTGGCCTGCGTCGTCGGTCGTGCCTTGCCGCGAACATTGGCTGCGATCAACGCACCGATCAGAAGACCAAGGTTGGTGACCGATGTGACGTCGGTCAGAAGCGACGATTCAATGTGGACCTGTTGCGCTTCGCGACCCCAATACGCATTGGCCGCCAGGTCGGCGCCGAACCATGTCGCGATCTTCGCGCCCCATAAGCCGAGCCCGTACACGATGCCCCATGGCTGCCCGGCTATGAGCAGATTCAGGACCCCGAACAGCGCCAGCAGCACGGCGCCGATATAGATCGCGCGCCCTTGCCAGCGCGTATCGAGGCGCTGGCGTTTGCGCCACAGCCAGGCACCGAGTGTGCCGAGCACGGCCAGCTGCACAATCAGCGCAACGCCGACGCCGAGATGCTCCGGCAGCGACACCGGAGGCAAACTGCCGAGCGCGAGCCAGCTATCCAGATGTGCAGCGCCCAGGAAACTGCCAGCGATAAACCCTGGCAGCACCGCCAGGCTGAAGCCGTTGCCCAGCCCGGCCTTGTAGAGCGTGCCCGAGCCGCAGCCGTCGGCAATCTGCATTGCGGCGCCGAACACAAAGGCGCCGATGACAAGGCTGACCGACAAGGGCGCAAACGCGCCGCTCAATTCCGGGTTGCCTGCGATCAGTGGAATCGATACGACCATGGCAAGGCCGATCGCCAGTAGTTGCGCCAGAAATCCGGTCGGATCGCGGTCGCGAATCCACACGCGCCAGCCGGTAGTGAATCCGAATGCGACGCCGGCCAGCACCGCGCCAAAGCCGATGCCGACGAGGAACAGAAACCCCTGCCGCAGTCCGACCGCCCAGGTGATTGCCAGCCAGGCGATGACTGCACCGATGATCAGCGGCGAGCTGGCCGCACGTGCGGCATTGCCTACAACGCGCGCAGGCTGATCACTTATTGGGGAGGGGCCGTCGCCGGCGATGACAGCCATCTAAGCGACTACGGGGCGTTGCTCGCGACCTTCAGCTGCAGCCAGAACTGCTGCAACCGGTTAGGAACGTTCTGCATCGCCAGCCCGGCATTCGACCATTCGACGACCGATTCGGGATACAGCTTGACGTTGTCGTGTCCAAGCAGCTCGGATAGAACGAACCAGTTGGTAGAGGCCCAGTGACCGGTGTTGCAGAACGAAATGGTCGGCAGATCAGTTTGCACGCCGGCTTGCTGCGCTACGCGCGTGATTTCTTCGCGCGGCAGCAGTGTTCCCGTCCTGGTGAACCACACATCGTGATCGACGTTCTTGGCGCCTACGATCGTTCCGGGCGTCTTCGCGGCGGCATGCCGCGTCTCGCCCTCGAAAAAAGCCGCCGGCCGCGCATCGAGCAGTCGCGCCGAGCCATTGCGAACGATCTGTTCAACTTCGTTGCGCGTGGCGATCAACCGGGGATCCAGTTTTACCTGGAAGCTGGAGGGCGCTTGTGTGGGAGCCTCGGTGACCACCGGCAAACTCGCCGCACGCCAGGCGGTCATGCCACCGTTAAGGATCGAGAGCTTCGGTATGCCGGCGGCTTTCAAGGTCCAGTAGACGCGCGCCGCGGAACCAAAATCGGTCGAGTTCCTGCCTTCGTACACCACCACAGTTGGCGTGGTCGCGTCGATGCCGAGTGTGCGCACCAGCGCCGTCAATTGATCAGTCGCCGGCAGCCGGCCGGGGTTGTCCTTCGCACCGCGCCACCTTGCGTACGGCGCGTGCTGGGCACCAGTGATATGGCCCACCTGATAAGGCGTCTTGCCGTCTACCTTGCCGTCGCGGATATCGACGATGCGCAATGTGGGATCGCCCAGTTGCGCCGCCAGTTCGGCAGGTGTGACCAGCGGCTGCGCGGCGATCGCGCCGACCGAGGACAATAAAGCGAGCAATGAAAACAGCAGGCGTGTTGCGAAGCGCATTCCACTTTCCGATCAGTCAGGTCACTGACTATGCCGCACCGATGCTGTGGCAACGCACACGATCCGCTATGTGCTTATGCCCGGCGGTGCGCATGCGAGGCGCGCCCGGATGAACGTTGCGGTCCGGTTCTTCGTCGTAATAGCGATCGCGGCGGCGTTGGCGTATTTCGCCGGACCGTGGATTAGAAACGCGTTTTATGTCGTCGAGCTGCTTGGAGAAGACACGCCGCTCACTTTGCCTGTGCCGGTGCAAGGCGTGTCGATGCGGGCCGTTCGCGACACGTTCGGTGCCCCACGGACGGGCGATCGGAAGCATGAAGGCGTTGATATCTTTGCGCCGCGTGGCACGCCGGTCGTTTCAACCACTCGCGGCATCGTGTCGCGCATCGGCGAAAACCGCCTTGGCGGAAAGGTCGTGTGGGTGCTTGGCCCGGGCGGCGATCGCCACTATTACGCCCATCTTGATAGCGTGGCGAATATCAAATCGGGGCAACGCATTGTCTCCGGCGATGTGCTCGGCGGCGTCGGCAACACGGGTAACGCCCGAGGCACTCCGCCGCATCTGCACTACGGTATTTATCGCAGAGCAAGCGGAGCGATAAATCCGTTCCCGCTCATGGCGGCGAGATCACCCTCGCGCGCCGAACCGGTCGCAGGTAGACGCGCCGGTATGGCAGAGCCGAGCCCTGAATGACGCCCGCCCGCCGTGCATTGCTGCGCGCCATGGTGCTGGCTCTGGCCGGCGCCGCCAATGCCCGTGGGTTCGCGCAGGATCCGTATGCAGCGGCGCGCGATCGATTACTGCGCGACATCGAACATGACATGCGGGCCACGGCGCCAGATACCGGTCGGCCGGCGCTCAGCCCGGCGGTGCGGCGGGCGATCGCGACCGTGCCACGCGAACGATTCGTGCCGCCGCGTCTGGCAGAGGCCGCTTACGAGAATCGACCGCTGCCGATCGGCGAGGGGCAGACCATCTCGCAGCCGTTCATCGTCGCGTTGATGACTGAACTGCTGCAGCCGAAGCCGGACGACATCGTGCTCGAAGTCGGCACCGGCTCCGGTTACCAGGCGGCCGTGCTCGCCGAATGCGTGGCGAAGGTTTATTCGATCGAGATCGTGGCGCCCCTGGCGCAGCGCGCGCGGGCAGCGCTCGATGCGGCTGGCTACCGGAATGTCGAAACTCGGATCGGCGACGGCTATCAGGGCTGGCCGGAAGCCGCGCCGTTTGACGGCGTCATCGTCACGGCGGCGCCGGATCACGTTCCGCCGCGCCTGGTTGAACAATTGAAGCCGGGAGGCCGGCTGGTGATTCCGGTCGGGCCACGCATGGCGACCCAGGAACTGCTGGTGATCGAGGCCGGTACCGACAACCGCGCGGTCACGCGCCGCACGATTGCGGTGCGCTTTGTTCCGATGACCCGTTAACAGCGTGAAGCAAGACTGCTGGGTGCCCCGATCTTGCGGCTGCCGTGCTCGACGCGCACCTCATGCCTGCGCTCCTCGACACGATCTCCCCTGCTCGCTACGTCTTTTAGCAGCTATCTCAACGGACTGTGCTCACCAGGCCGTTACCGGTGCGCTCGAGCCGGTCGTCGAGTTCGCCGATCGTCGCTGCCAGCGAGTTGGCCTGCTGGTCGAGTGCGTTGCGCAGCGACCGCTCGACCTGGTCGATGCGCGCGATCAAAGTATTCTGCGTCGCGATCGCGCGTTGCTCCGAGCTCGCGAGCTCGCTGGACAGATAGGTGCGCAGCTCCGTAAAGCGTGACGCCTCAGCCTCGTCCGCCAGTCTGCGCTGCGCGTTCAGATCGCGCCCATAGCGGCGGGTTTCGGCCAATGCGGCGCTCTGCTCGATCAGCATCAACAGCACGACAGCGCCGAACAGCACCAGCATCACCGTACCCAGCGGCGCGTTGATCGTCGTCACGCCGAGCCATAGCGGTGCCGGCGCATTCAGCACCGGCCAGTTCATGAAGCCGAAAAATGCGATCAAGCCGAGAACGATCCACAGAACAAGTCTCATCGCTACCTTCCCAGTTCGATGCGATAGGGTATCTGAATTTTAGCAAATAGCTCTCCCGGACGGCCGCCTCGGTTGGATAAACTCGCCCTCCGCATAACGAGTCTTCCGCCATGAATTATCGCCGCCTTGGTCGCTCCGGTTTGAAGGTTTCCGAGCTTTCGTTCGGCTCGTGGGTAACGTACGGCAATCAGGTCGATACGCGCGCCGCGCGCGAGCTGATGACGGCCGCGTACGACGCCGGCGTCAACTTTTTCGACAACGCCGAGATCTACGCGCGCGGTCAAAGTGAAGAAATCATGGGCGCGGTGTTGAAGGAGCTCGGCTGGCCGCGGCTGAAGTACGTGATCTCGACCAAGTTCTACTGGGGCATGGCGTCCGGCAAGGGCGACTTTCCAAACGAACGCAACACGTTGAACCGCAAGTATCTGCGGCAGGCTATCGACGGCTCATTGAAGCGCCTGCAGCTCGACTACGTTGATCTGGTGTTCTGCCATCGTGCCGACCCGAATACGCCGATCGAAGAAACCGTATGGGCGATGCACGACATGATCGAGCGCGGCCAGGCGCTGTACTGGGGCACCAGTGAGTGGACAGCGGATGAGATCCGCACGGCGTGGGACATTGCCGATCGGCGCCATCTGCACAAGCCGGTCGTGGAGCAGCCGCAGTACAACCTGCTGCATCGCAAGCGCGTCGAGCAGGAGTACAAGCCGCTGTACGACGACCTCGGGCTCGGGCTGACCATTTGGAGCCCGCTGGCGTCCGGCCTGCTGTCCGGCAAGTATCGAAAAGGCATTCCGCCCGGCTCGCGCGGCGCCCTCGAGTCTTATGCATTCCTGCGCGACGGGCTGACTGATCCGGCCAAGAACAATGTTGTTGGCGAGCTCGAATCGGTGGCGCGCGATCTCGGTTGCACACTGGCACAACTGGCGCTCGCCTGGTGCCTGGCGAATCGGAACGTCAGCACGGTGATTACCGGTGCCACGCGGGTCGAGCAGGTCAGGGAAAACATGAAGGCGCTGGAAGTATTGCCGAAGCTGACACCCGACGTGTTGAGCCGGGTCGACGCTATCGTGGGTCCGAACGTTGATTAGGCCTTGAAATGGCGCGCTGCTGTGGCCCGCTATTTGCCTCCCAGCCAGCGACGGATGACGAACGATGCGAGCGAAGCCAGTCCTGCGGCCGTGTGTAATGCTGCTGCTTGCCGGCACTTTGACGGCGGCGGCTGCGCAACCGCGCCCGTGTAGCTCTATACCCCCATCCGACCGGCAAAGCGCGCGCGCGGCCGGCGCATGTCGCGACATCGCACCGATCATCGATGTCGTTCCGCAAGGGACCGAAGCCGCGCCGCGCGCGGACATCCCGGTTCCGAACGTGGTCGGTCTGAGCTTCGACGAAGCGCGCGACCGACTGGCGCGCTTCAGCTTCAGGCTACAGCGCTCGTATCGCCCCAGCGGCGAACCAGGCGGAACCGTATTGGCGCAGCAACCTGCGCCGGCGGCGCGACTTCCCGCCGGCTTTCCGGTCACCGTTGTGCTCTCCGACGGCACGCTCAGGCCCGCTCCGCGCGTGGGCGCGTCGGAAATCGACGGCGTGCCCAACTCACCTGCGACCACTCCTGATCTGCGGCCGCAACCGTCGGTCGTCGCTAGCGACGCGTCAACAGGCAGGGCGATCGAGCCGGCTCCCGCCGGCCCGGCAGGCCAGCCCAATAGCGCAGCGCCGGCAAGAGAGTCGGCGGCTAGTGCGGGAGGGCAGCGTCTTCCGGTGCCGAACGTCCTCGGCATGACCATTGCGAATGCACATGCGCGGCTGGGCCGCTTCAAAGTCGAACGCACCTATCGACCCAGCAGCGCGCCGAGCGGTCGGGTAGTTGCGCAGATTCCACAGGCATCTGCGCGCACCGAGGTCGGGAGCGCAGTCCTGCTGGTCGTCTCCAGCGGCCCAGCACGCTCAGGCGATCCAGCGCGCGGCGACGAGCCCAGCGCCATGCCGATAAGAGAGACTTTTGAACTGCCGGGCGTGATCGGCCGCAGCTTCGCCGAGGCGAACGGTGCCTTGTCTGAATTTAAAGTCGAGCGCATCGAGATCGCCAGCGCCGCCCCGAGTGGCGAGGTGCTCGCGCAGGATCCCGCACCGGGCACCTCCGTATCGTCGGGA
>JBGSWY010000036.1:0-9722 GCA_041751715.1 Burkholderiaceae bacterium | reverse complement strand
CACTTCGGCGCCGAGCGCCTGCAGCGTCTCGATCAGCACTGCGGTCTGAATCGTCATGTGCAGCGAGCCGGTAATGCGCGCGCCGCGCAGTGGCTGCTGGCTGGCATATTCATCGCGAATCGCCGTCAGCCCCGGCATTTCAGTTTCGGCAATTCGGATTTCCTTGCGGCCCCAGTCGGCCAGCGCAAGGTCGGCGACGACAGAGTCGCTCGATTTCAATTTTTCAGTGGGTTTAAGTACGGCGCTCATCTCGCGCTCCTTTGCAAAGGGTTCGCGAGCGCCGTTGTTACGGTCCGGCGAAACCGGACAGCCTCGAGCCTGGCAGCCGGATTGCACCGACTGTCGCAACGCTCCTCGAAGCGGGCGCAAGTATAAGGGACCGTAAGCCGAGCCGTTAAATAGCGCTCTCGGGCAGCAGGCGCTATTAACATTTTTTTGCCCAAACGTTAATAACGCTCTATTCTGCCGCGTCTTATTAACAGTTCGCTCATGGTGACGCGCAGGAAAACGGGCGATTACTTCACTGGCTCGCTTGGCGGGGAGAATTATCGCGCCTTTGTACCGGCGCCATTGCCGCCTGAGCCTGCGCTGGCTTTCGGGCCCGAGCTGATCCGCGCCATCGAGCGCGCCACCGTTCAACTCGGGCGGCTCGACGGGATCGGCGGCATGCTTCCCGACCCCAATCTCTTCCTGTTTCACTATGTCCGCAAAGAGGCGGTGCTGTCGTCGCAGATCGAGGGCACGCAATCTTCTCTGTCCGACCTGCTCTTGTTCGAAGCGCACGAAGCCCCAGGGGTTCCACTGGATGACGTGATCGAAGTGTCCAACTACGTCGCAGCGCTCGATCACGGCTTGACCCGGCTGAGACGCGACGGGTTTCCGCTGAGTTTGCGACTGATTCGCGAGATGCACGCGGTTCTAATGCGCAGCGGCCGCGGGTGAACCCAGCGCCGGGCGAATTCCGTCGCTCGCAGGTGTGGATTGGGGGACGGTCGCCGGCGCGAGCTGTTTTCGTGCCGCCACCACCCAATCAACTGCAACAATGTCTGCGTGACTTCGAAGCATTTCTGCATGACGACGCGTTGCCGCCATTGCTGAAAGCTGCACTTGCGCATGTGCAGTTCGAGACGATTCACCCATTCATGGATGACAATGGCCGCATCGGGCGGCTGTTGATCACGCTGCAGTTGTGTGAGGCAGGGGTGTTACGTGAGCCAACGTTTTATCCGAGCCTGTACTTCAAGGAACACCGTGGCCCCTATTACGATCTGCTGAACGCCGTGCGCACCGATGGCGACTGGGAACTGTGGGTGCGCTTCTTCATGGAAGCAGTGGAGCAGTCATCGCATCAGGCAGTGGAGCAGGCGCGGAACATCGTGGCACTTTTCGCGCGCGATCGTGCGAACCTGGAAGCACAGGCACGCCGCTCTTCGAGTTTACTGCCGGTCTTCGATGCCTTCGCGAGACACCCGCTGCAAACCGCATTGCGCCTCAGCGGACAACTGAAGCTGTCGGCGCCGACAATTTTGAGGACGCTTGCCGCGCTCGAAGACGCGGGCGTCATATCGGAAGTGACCGGCAAGCGCCGTAACCGCATCTGGTCATATGGAGAATATTTCGCCTTGCTTAGCGAAGGCACGGAGCCGCTGTGACCATATTGACTGAATCATGCTGAGTGACATCGAAATCGCACAACACGCGACCTTGCGGCCGATCGTCGAGCTGGCGCGTGACCGGCTGCAGATCCCCGAAGACCAGCTCGAGCCCTACGGCCGCTACAAGGCGAAACTTTCGCTCGCGCACATCGCCAGCCTTGCCGATCGACCCGACGGCAAGCTGATCCTGATGAGCGGGATCAGCCCAACCCCCGCAGGCGAGGGCAAGTCAACGACGACGGTCGGGCTGGGCGACGCGCTTAATCGCATCGGCCAGCGGGCGATCGTCTGCCTGCGCGAGCCCTCGATCGGGCCGGTCTTCGGCATGAAGGGCGGCGCCGCCGGCGGCGGTCATGCGCAGGTGGTCCCGATGGAGGACATCAACCTGCACTTCACCGGCGACTTCAGCGCAATCGCACTCGCGCACAACCTGCTCGCTGCGTTGATCGACAACCATATCCATCACGGCAATCCGCTCGGCTTCGATCTGCGCCGCATCACCTGGCGCCGCGTGATGGACATGAACGATCGCGCCCTGCGCGACATCACGGTCGCACTCGGTGGCCCGGGCAACGGGTATCCGCGACAGGATGGCTTCGACATCGTCGTCGCCTCGGAGATCATGGCGATTCTGTGCCTCGCGGACGATTTGCGCGACCTGAAGCAACGCATCGGACGCATCGTCGTCGGCTACACGCGCGACCAGCAACCGATCGTCGCCAGCCAGCTGCAGGCGCACGGTGCAATGACCGCGCTGCTGCGTGACGCCATCAAGCCGAACCTGGTGCAAACCTTGGAGAACAATCCGGCGTTCATCCACGGCGGACCGTTTGCCAACATCGCGCACGGCTGCAACTCGGTGATCGCCACGCGCGCCGCACTGAAGCTTGCCGACTATGTCGTCACAGAGGCTGGTTTCGGTGCCGACCTCGGCGCCGAGAAGTTCATCGACATCAAGTGCCGCAAGTCAGGCCTGCGGCCCGACTTGGTCGTGCTGGTCGCGACCGTGCGTGCGCTGAAGTTCCACGGCGGCGCGGAGCTGAAGACGCTGCAGGCCGAGGATCTGCCGCACCTGGAAAAAGGCATCGCCAACCTCGAGCGCCATATCAACAACGTGCGCAATCACTACGGGCTGCCGTGTGTGGTTGCGGTGAACCACTTCGTGCATGACACCGAGGCCGAGCTGGCGCTGCTGACGCGCAAGCTCGCGCACCATGAGGTGCCGCTGGTGGTGGCGCGCCACTGGGCCGACGGCGGACGGGGTGCCGAAGAACTGGCGCGCGTGGTCGTCCGGCTGGCCGAGACCACGCCGGCCGACATGCAGTTCGTCTACGACGACGACGCCACGTTATGGCAGAAAGCTGAAGCGATCGCGACGAAGATCTACGGCGCCTCGGAGGTCACGGCGGACACGAAGGTGCGCGCGCAGCTGCGTCGGCTGCAGGAGCAGGGCTACGGCCATTACCCGGTGTGCATCGCGAAGACGCAGTACTCGTTCTCGACCGATCCGCAGCTGCGCGGCGCACCGAGCGGTCATGTGCTGAACATTCGCGAAGTACGGCTCGCCGCGGGCGCCGAGTTCGTCGTGCTCGTCTGCGGCGATATCCTCACGATGCCGGGCCTGCCCGAGAAACCCTCATCGGCGGCGATAGACGTCGATGATGACGGCCGGATCGTCGGGCTGTTTTGAACATTCAAGTCGCGTGAACGGAAGTCGGCGGCGCGACTAACATCGCGACATCCTGTTCCCGGACGCGTTCTGCGCCCGCGTGCTTGATGGACGATCCGCGATTCCTGCTGTTCGGTTCGCCGGTGCTGACCTTGGCGGGCGAGTCGATCGAGTTCGTTGCCGAGCGCCGCTTCCAGTTGCTCGCGTATCTGGCTTTCAGTGAAGACTGGGTCGAGCGCGATCGGCTGGCGGGGCTGTTCTGGCCGGATCACGACAACACGTCCGCGCGACGCAACGTGCGCAAAGTGGTTTACCGCGCTCGTGCGGCGCCGTGGCTGCGCGACCTTGAGACGCGCGGCGAATCGCTGCGCTGGCCGGTTCAGACCGACGTCGCACTGTTCAGACAAGCATTGACGCAGGGGCGTCAGCTCGATGCGTGCGCGTTGTATCGCGGCCCGCTGCTCACCGGGCTCGACGACGCCAGCAATGTGGGCTTCACAAACTGGCTGAGTGCGCGCCGGGCGAGCCTGCACTTGCAGTGGCGGGACGCGCTGCTGGCCGCGTTGCCGCAGCTTGTGTCGGCGGAACGCGTGGCGGCGGCACGCCGCCTGTACGAAGACGATCCGTTCGACGAGCGTGCCGTGATGGCGTGCCTGTCTGCGCTGTGCGATGACGGCAAACTGGTCGAGGCGCGGGCGTTGTATCGCGGCCATGTGCATCGGTTGGCCGAAGAACTGGGGGTCGAGCCGGCTGCGCACCTGCGCGAGGCGGCGCGCAGCGTGCTCGATGTGTTTCAGCCGACAGGCATCGCGCGTAGCGGCACTGCGGCGCCCGTGGTATTCCCTCCGGCAGCGAAGGATGTGTTCGTTGGGCGCCGCATTGAACTGCAGGAACTGCTCTCGCTCATCGGGCGTCCCGAGTGCCGCGTGATTACCGTGTTCGGCCCAGGTGGCATCGGCAAGAGCCGACTGGCGCGCCAAGCACTACCGCAGCTCGAAGCGTTGTTCGCCGGTGCCGTGCGGTGGATCGCACTCGAGGATCTGACGAAAGACGCCGCGGCACTCGCGCGAGTCGCTGCAGTGCTCGGAGTTCCGGTCAACGACGCCGCTGATCCGGTGGCGCAGATCGCCGCACAGTGCGCGCAGCAACGGACGCTGCTGGTGTTCGACAACGCCGAACACATGCCCTCTTTCGCCGATGTGCTGCAGCGGCTGCTAACGGCATGGCCTGCGTTGCGCCTGGTCGTGACTTCACGCGCACGCATCGATGTAGCAGACGAATGGCTGCTGCCGCTCGGCGGACTTGCGGTGCCTGACGCGGACAGCCGCGATCTGGAGGCGGCCGCTGCTTTCGATGCGGTGCGTCTGTTCGACGTGCGCGCGCGCACAGTGCGACCCGAGTTCGAACTGGCCGCACACCTCGCGTCGGTAATCGAGGTCGCCGAGCGCGTCGACGGCATGCCGCTCGCGATAGAGATGGCGGCAGCGTGGGTGCGCCTGCTTCCGCCGTCCGAGATTGCACGCGAACTCAGCCACTCGGTCGAAATTCTGCAGCGCCCCTCGCAGGCATCGGTCCCGGAGCGGGTCGGGCACGGGAGTGTGCGCGCCGTATTCGATCATTCATGGAAGCTGATTGTGCCCAGTGAACGCGACGCGCTGGCGAAGGCCAGCGTGTTCAAGGGCGGCTTTCGGCGAGAGGCGGCAACCGCGGTGACCGGCGTGACGCTGCCGGTGCTCGCCTCACTGGCAGACAAGAGCCTGCTCGCGGTTGACGAACAGGGCCGCTTCAGTCTGCATCCGCTGGTCGCATGCTTTGCCGCCGAGCGGTTGGCCACGGACCCCGACATTGCGGCCGACTGCGCGTTGCGGCACGCCACCTACTGGGCGGGGTGCCTCGACGAACTTACCCCGCAGACCACGCGAAATCCGAAGGCGGTGGTGCGCGCGGTGACGGCTGACCTGGCGAACTGCCAGGCTGCCTGGCATCACGCGGTCAGATCGACACGGCCCGATCTTGTCGCGCTGATGTTGCCGGCCATGTACAACATGTTCGCGACCAGTGGCCGCCTCGTTGAGGGGTGCCAACTGATGCGCGAAGCCTTGGTCGATGAGTCCGCGGATCAGGCTGCGCTCAGTCTGCGCCTGCGGCTGCTGACGGCACTGTCGGCGATGCACTATCTCTGCGGAGACGTACAGGACACCGAGGCACTTTCGCGCACCGGGCTGGACCTGGCGCGGCGGCTTGAAGATCAACACGAGACGGTGCGCAGCCTCGTGCATCTGGGGATCGGCCTTAATCTGCGAGGCTACGCTGGGGCAGCATTGCCGTATCTGGAAGAGGCGCTGGTCGGCGCCCGCACGACTGGCGATCGCAACCGGATCGCCAACGTGCTGTTCAACCTGGCACTGACAGAGCGCATGCTGGGTGGGTACGGTCGCGCTATGGCACTGAACGACGAAGCGCTCGGTTTGTGGCGTGAGAGCCGGAACAGTGACGGAATTGTGTGTGCCTTGAACGCGACCGGCAACATGTTGCGGATTGCCGGCCAGTTCGATCAGTCGTGCGCAGTGCTCAAGGAGGCGCTCGCCCTATGCGTCAATCATGCGCTGGCGGGACAAGAGCGACACGTGCGCATGACGCTCGGGCACACGCTGATTTTTAAAGGGGAGCACGCCGCTGCTCGTGAACATCTTGAGTTCAGCCGCCGCGAGAGTGAAAACGCCGGACAGTTGCCGATGCTGATTCTGTCTCGGCTGCGCTTGGCGCGGCTGGACTTCGTTGAGCGCCGGTTTGATGCCGCTCGCGCAGGGTGCCGGTGGATTGTCGCAACAGCACGCGCCAAGGGCATGGACGGATTTGCAATGGAAGCGCTGGCATTGTTCGCGGAACTGAGCCATCAAACCGGGGATTTCGACACTGCGGTGCGTCTGTGGCAAATGCTCAGCACTTCGATCGTGCTCGATCGCTCGGAACGCGACGTCGTGCAGCGCAGGCTCGACGCGCACCTGCTCGCTTCGGGACGCCAGCTACCTGAGGCGGCCGCACTCGACTTCGACGGTGCGGCCGCCTTGCTCGACCCGGTTACTGCGTAGCGCGCAAGAAATCGCGACTCGAGCTTGAGACTGCGCGGCGCTATCCGCTGCCGCAGCTACGCGATTCGCCTCTAGTCCAAGTCCCATTCGATAGCGCGGAACACCCGCGGAACACCCGCTGCGGACCATGCCATCCGTGATCGGAAGTCCGGTCTCGGAGGCAATCGCATGGTCGCAGGCGTTCCCGGTGTCGAGGCGCAACTGTTCGTGGTGCACGTGTGGCGGCATCGCGCACGGTTCCGCGCGGCAGTTCGTCGCGTCGACGCCGAGGAGACCGTGGTGTTTCGCACACCTACGCGACTGGCCGACTACCTCGCCAAGGCGGCGATCGCCGCGGCGTACCCAAAGTCAACATCGGAGGTGAAGAAATGAGAACGCTTGATTCGTTGCGGCTCGCAGCCGCGTTGACAGTCGTTACTTTGTTCGCAGCATGCGGCAGTAGCAGCGGTGACGACGCGGCTCCGCCGGCGGCGCAACCGGCGGCGTTCGCGCCGGCCATCACGCAGCAGCCGGCAAGTACGCAGGTGATGGAGAGCCAGCCGGCGAGCTTTTCGGTGGTGGCCACCGGAACCGATCCGCTCGCCTATCAATGGCAGCGCAACGGTGTCGACATCGCCGGTGCGAGCGCAGCCAATTACACACTGGCGGCCGCGACGGTCGGCGACAGCGGTGCGACCTTCCGTGTGACCGTCAGTAACATCGTCGGCAGCGTGGCGAGCGACAACGCCTCACTAACTGTGAATCCTTTCGCCATGCCGCTCGGCGGGATTCAGTACTTCAAGGCGTCCAACACACAGAACGGTGACGCGTTCGGACAGACTGTTGCACTGAGCGCCGACGGCAGCACTTTGGCGGTCGCCGCGAGACGTGAAGACAGCGGCGCACTTGGTATCGGCGGCAATCAAGCCGACGAGTCGGCCGGCGCGAGCGGGGCGGTTTACATCTTCGCGGTCGTCGGTGGGGTCTGGAGCCAGCAGGCGTACGTGAAAGCTTCCAACACGGGAGCCGGCGACGAGTTTGGTTTTAGTCTCGCTCTCTCTGCAGACGGCAACACGCTGGCCGTCGGCGCTCTCGATGAGGACAGCATTGCGACCGGTATCGACGGCAATCAGGCCGACAACTCGGTTTCCTCCGCCGGCGCAGTCTATGTGTTCACGCGCACCGGCTCGACCTGGAACCAGCAGGCATACGTGAAAGCGTCGAACACCGCCAGCGGTGACAGTTTCGGCATCAGTGTCGCCCTGTCCGCTGATGGCAGCACGCTCGCTGTCGGAGCGATCGGCGAAGACAGCAACGCGACCGGAATCGGCGGCGATCAGATTAACAACGCTGCCTTTGCCGCTGGAGCGGTGTACGTTTTCGCGCGCAGCGGCGCTGCCTGGACGCAGCAAGCCTACGTCAAGGCATCAAACACCGGGCAGCTCGACAACTTCGGTAGTGCGCTTGCGCTTGCTGCGGATGGCAACACACTCGCAGTGTCAGCGCCCGGAGAGAGCAGCGACGCGACCGGCATCGACGGCAATCAGGCGAGCAACCTAGCGTTCAACTCGGGCGCAGTGTATGTGTTCGTGCGAGCTGGAGCGGCGTGGACGCAGCAGGTCTACGTCAAAGCATCGAACACGGACAGCGGGGACTTCTTCGGCGACTCCTTGGCGTTGTCGGCTGACGGCAACACGCTTGCCGTCGGAACGCCGCTTGAGGACAGTGACGCGACCGGCATCAACGGCGACGGCGCCAACGACCTGGCCAACTTCTCCGGTGCCGCCTACATGTTCGTGCGTACAGGAACGGCGTGGAGCCAGCAGGCGTACATCAAGGCGTCGAACACCGAAGCGTTCGATCTGTTCGGGCTCGCGGTCGCTCTGAACGCCGATGGCAATACGCTGGTGGTGGGCGCACCCGCCGAGGACAGCAACGCAACGGGCCTGAACGGCGATCAAACCAATAACTCGGGGCCCACGAACGGCGCGGCGTATGTCTTCAAGCGCAGTGGCAGCGTTTGGCAGCAAAGCACGTACGCAAAGCAGAGCACCGCGGGCGTAGTCGTCGCGGACCTTTCGTTTGGAATATCGGTAGCCGTCAGCGGCGACGCGAGCACATACGCGGTAGGCGCGTTTGACGAAGACGGCAACGCGACCGGCGTCAACGGAGTGGGGACCGGCACGTCCCTTGGTTCTGGTGCGGTCTTTATGTACTAAGCGGTTAAGCAGGAGGACGCTTTTTGACAGGGAGCGTTCTCTTGCCTCTTCCCCGCGACGACGGCACTGCCCCCAACGACTGTAAGCGACAACATTCTGTTAGCCGGCGCGCCGGTCTGCGCGCACCATCGCGCCCGCCTTTTCGGCGATCATCAGCGTCGGCGAGTTGGTGTTGCCCGATGTGATCGTCGGCATGATCGACGCATCGATAATGCGCAGTCCGGCCAGCCCGCGCACGCGCAGCCGCGCATCGACGACCGCCATCGCGTCACCGTCTGCGCCCATTTTGCAGGTGCCAACCGGATGGAAAATCGTCGTGCCGATCGTGCCGGCGGCGTGCGCGAGCTCATCGTCGGTCTGAAATGCGGGCCCGGGCATGAACTCTTCCGGCTCATAGCGCGCCAGAGCCGGCTGCGCGGCGATGCGGCGCGCCAGGCGCAGCGAATCGATGGCGACTTTGCGATCCTCGCCGGTCGTCAGATAGCGGCAATTGATCGCCGGCGCAGCGTGCGGATCGGGGCCCTTGATGCGCACGGCGCCGCGCGAGGTCGGCCGCAGATTGCACACGCTGGCGGTGAAGGCGGGAAACTTGTGCAGCGGCTCGCCGAACTTGTCGAGACTCAGCGGTTGCACGTGAAACTCGACGTTGGCGCTGCGATGCTCCGGCGACGAACGCGCGAAGCCGCCGAGCTGGCTCGGCGCCATCGTCAACGGCCCGGTGCGGAACATCGCGTACTCAAGCCCCATGGTTATCTTGCCGAACAGGCTGTGCACGCGCTGGTTCAGCGTGACCGCGTTTTTTACTTTGAAGCCGAGCCGCAACTGAAGGTGATCCTGCAGGTTCTCGCCGACGCCGGGTGCTTCGTGCACGACCCCGATACCGTGCTCGCGCAGCAGCGCGGCCGGCCCGACGCCCGACAGCTGCAGTAGCTGCGGTGAACCGATCGTGCCGGCTGCGACGATGGTCTCGATCCGCGCCGAGGCGAATTCATCGCTCGCGCCGCGCGCAAACTCGACGCCGACGCAGCGTCTGCCGTCGAAGCGCAACCGGCGCGCGGGCGCGCCGGTGAGCACCGCCCGATTCGGGCGCCCGGCCACCGGATGCAAA
>JBGSWY010000035.1:0-7961 GCA_041751715.1 Burkholderiaceae bacterium | reverse complement strand
GCCGACAGCATCCCCGCCGAGGTGCGCATCTTCGATCGCCTGTTCACCGATCCGTATCCTGATGCCGGCGACAAGGACTTCCGCGCGCTGATCAATCCGAACAGCAAGGAAGTGCTTCGCGCCTACATCGAACCGTCACTGTCACACGCGAAGCCGGACGAAAAGTTTCAGTTCGAGCGCAATGGGTATTTCGTCGCAGATCGGAAAGATCACATGAGCGAGAAGCCGGTATTCAATCTCGCAGTCGCACTAAAAGATTCGTGGATGCGTTAACCGCGACTACTTCAACACCAGCCAAGCAGGCGCATGATCGCTCGGCTTCTCACGGCCGCGCACCGCCTTATCGACTCCCACCTGTTCGAGCCCATCTGCGGCTCTCGCGTTCAACAACAAGTGGTCTATCCGAAGTCCCGCGTCGCGCGGCCAGCGGTTTCTGAAGTAGTCCCAGTACGTGTACATCGGGGCGTCGGGGTAGAGCTTTCGAATCGCGTCAGTCCAGCCTTGTTCCAGTAATTCGCGATAGGCGGCTCTGCTCTCCGGCTGCAGCAGCGCATCGGTTTTGTAGGACCTGGTTGAATAAATGTCCTTGACGTCATCGGTCGGCACGACGTTGTAGTCACCCACGAGCACCACCGGTTCGGCGCATTCACGCAATTGAGCAGCGTGGTCGATCAGCCGTCTGAACCAGGCAAGCTTGTAGTCGAACTTCGGCCCCGGTTGCGGATTGCCGTTAGGCAGGTAGATCGAGGCGACGATGATGCCGTCGACAAATGCCTCCAGGTAGCGGCTGTGGGTGTCGTCCGGATCATTCGGCAGTCCGCGACGCCGCTCCTGCGGCTCGGATCCTTTGGCCAGGATGGCCACGCCGTTGAAACCCTTCTGGCCGTGCCATATCGCGCTGTAGCCCGCACCTTTGATTGCCAGCGCGGGGAAGGTCGCATCCGAAGTCTTCAACTCCTGCAGGCAGGCTATGTCAGGACTGGTCTCTTCAAGCCATTCGAGCAGGCGCGGCAAGCGGCTGGTGATGCCGTTGATGTTGAACGTTGCGATCTTCATGGAAATGCGAGGCCGCTGAACGGCCGAGGCGATGTGATGTCGTCACATCGTAGCTGCCTCGCATCAAAACCGCGCGGCGCACCCTTCGAACGTGCGATCTCCGTAACGGACGACGGCGCGTGCGCCGTATGCGGTTTCCGACCGGCCGTCGCTGCACATCTGCTCGGTCAACTCGATGCGGATCGAGGCGCCATTCGTCGAAGATTGCGCTTCGTACCGCCTCACATTTTTCACTTTCGGTGGAGGCAATTTGAACGGCGCACCCGAAAATCGCGCCGCCTCCTTGCCCGATAACTCAAGCCGTGCTCCGGCATCGGTCGCTACGAAACGCCAGGGAGGGTCTTGACCGGTCGCATGTACTCGGACGTTCTGCGCAATATCATTCGGCATCGTCTTGCACGACTCTACGAATCCGACCGCCCGCTGAAACTGCTCCGCCGTCGCGCCCTTTGCGGCGACAGTCCCGCGGAACTCAACATACAACGGCCGGTAGCGGTGGCGCATGATCTGGCGCACCGCAGCTACGCCGGTACGCAATGACGAGTCAGGCGTCCGGTCGTCGACCGTGATCAGCTGCTGCGAGAGGTTCGAGCCATTGCAGCGTTGAAGCTGCAACACGCCGGCCGCGCCCTCGCTGACAAACACGCGCACGTCGGCCGCTGTGCTCGCGGTGGCGGCAAGTGCAAGGGCGCAGGATGAAAAAGCGCGCCGGGCCGCCTGCAAGCGGCTACGGCGCGCGGTTGGAGTCAACTCGATCAGAGGTTCGGATAGTTGGTACGCATGCTCGGATTGAACAGCGCGATTCTCTCGTTTGCCGGTACACCGAGGTTAAATCGCGGGTCGGTCGTCTGTATCCCAAGATGCTCGCGCAATGCCTGGTGCACATGGCGCGGCGTCAGCACAATCCCGTTCGGATCGAGCGCACCGGTGGTCGCGTTGACCCGCACCGACTGGTGGCGCGGCCCGGTCGCGCCGACCACACGGTTACCCAAATTGGTTCCGGGCGGGAACATCAGCACCATCGTGCCACCCGGGTTGTAGTGATCCTTGCCGTTGCCGCCGTTGAGCACCGTGCGGCCAAACTCGGAGCGTATGAGCATCACGATGCGGTCCGAAATTCCCAGATCGGCCGCCTTGTTCCAGACGTAGCTCGCCAAATTGGTTGCGCGTGTCAGCGATCCGTTGGCGCCGTTGTAGCTATTCGCGAGATTGCCATGGCCGTCGAACCCGCCAGTTCTGAGTTTAACGACGGACGCGATTCCCGCCTGCGCTGCAATGAGCCCCACCTGCGGTTGCTGGAAGCCAGCATCGAACTGCGCGGGTATGAACTGGGCAACCTGCGCCAACCGCGCACGCGCCGCCGGTGCGGCGAGGAACTGATCCGCCAGCCGATTGCTGCGCGGAACCACGTTTGCGCTCGTCTTCATCGCCTCCGTTCGCGCCTGGCGCGCCGCAAACACTTTGTCGAGGTCGGCCTGCTTCAGGTAGTCGTTGGTGGCACTGACCGAGTTCGGCAATACACTCGCGCGCAATTGGTTCGCGTCGGGAAACGAGGTCGGTGCAACCAGACCGGCGCTTGTGTTAAAACTTCCGCCGTCCAGCCATGCGTAGGGCAAACCGTTTCCGTACTGGCTTGCATGCAACTCGGCGATGGTGGCGTGACCCATTTCGAGCTTGCCTGTTGCGGACGCGCGGTCGCCGTCATCGTGGCTGTTGGTTTCCGTGTTGCAGCCGTTGACCACCAGCATATTCTGGAAGTGGGCGGCCAGAAACGCGGCGTTGTTCCCCATCGGCGCCATCTTGATCGTGCAGCCGGCGATGCCCGGCCCTACCGCCACCTGACCTGCGCCAGCGTAGTTGTTAATAGTGGGGTCGGTTTCGCGCGTATCGGTCCACGAGCTCTGATCGATGCCGCCATCGAGGTGAATGTCGAACAGGACCTTGCCCTGATAGGCCTGCGCGTGGGCGACGGAAGCCAAACCCCACCATGGAAGAACCAAGCCGGATGCCTGTGCCGTCTTCAAGAAGAATTCTCTGCGATCCATTTAATTCACTCCTATTGATTGGCTCGTCAACCGGTTATTCGTACAGGAACTTGGCATCGCCGACCATGTAACCCAGGACCTGTGCCCAGGTGCGCCCCATGTACGTCGGGTCATTGTTCTGGTTGTAGGCGGAGGTCAGCGGCCGCGCCGAGGGCGTCGCACGATCGTTCCAGATTGCGACCAGCAAGTTGTACGTGCGCTGCACTTCGGCATCAGTGGTCGGAACATCATCCTTCCATAGATGCTTATGCATGTGCTTGATGTTTGCCAGGATTCTTTCGCTGCCAGCCGGCGTCGCCGGCGTGTCGGCAAGAGTCACCATCGGAAACAGCAAGCGCGTCGCCGGCGTTCTGGCGAAATCGGCCTGGGTCCAGGGCACGGCTTGTCTCGAAATCATGCCATCGATGACGCTGATCTGATTGCTGGTGTAGTTTATTGCGCGATTGTTGCGCGCCAGGCCGCCGTCAAAGTCGCCATACGTCAGAGCAACACCGGTGTATGGATTGTTGAAGCCCACGTAACCGGCACCGACCAGACCGACCAGCTTCTGATTCAGCAGCGCCGGTGAAAGCATTGTCACGCTGCCGACATCATGCAGCTCGGCCTGCCGCTGGGCGCTCATTGCACCATCGACAGTTTTGGCACGAGCCGCCTTGCTCAGCATCAGGTCGACCAGCAGATCCTTGACCTTGTAGCCGTTCGCCGCGAAGCGCGTCGCCAGCTCTTTGAACTCGTCGTGCTGTGCGTTGTAGGCGGCCAGTCGGCTGGCGGCGTCGGCACTCGTCGTGTCGGTCGACGCACGCAGCGCTTCACGGCCAGACAGGCCCTTCCACCAGAAGTGCAGCGCACCCATTGCGAAGCGCGGATCCGCAGCCATCTGCTGGCCCAGCCACTGCGCGGCCGTCGGGTTGTTGTAGCCGCTTGGCATCGCCGTCCCGTTGTAACCCGGCGCCTTGGCGTCGCGATACCAGGCATCGCCGGTCTGATAGAAACGGTTGCCCTTGGCATCTCTCGGATAGTTGTTGTTCAGGTAGGCATCTGACAAGACATGGTTGGTAGTGCCGGTGAGCTCCGGACGGAAGCGGTTGTTCGGCGCCCAGTTCTGAAAGCCCGCGGTCATCGGATCCATGATGTCGTGGCAGACGGCACAGCCCGGGTTGTCCATCACGGTCACTCTGAACTGCCCATCCTCAAGAGGCCGTGAAGCCAGCGCGGGAATGTACAAAGCCAGGAACCGCTCTGCCGTTTCACTGGCGCGATGGCGGTTGCGGTTTGTATCCGTAGTTGGAAAACGGTCAAGAAATGCGTGGGTTGTGATCGCGCCAGCGTGCTCACGGTTGCCTCCGAGGCGAGCTTCCGGCAGTACGGCCGGCAGAAACTCGGTGTCGTCGGCGGCATTGACAAAAGTGCCTTGCACCTGCGCTCCGAGGAACGGCGCCGTTACCCCATTCAGTACCGTGTAGTTGCCCGCCACCATGTCGGTCCACGGCCGATCGTTGTTCACGATGAACTTCATCAGGTTGATCGGCTCGCGGCGCAGCGTGGTTTCAGCGCGAGCGCGAACACCGTTCGGCAGGTTCTGGTTGTTGATCAGGTCGGCAGCCATCGGCCAGTCCGCCGGATCCAGGCCGCGGTCGTTGCCGAACACCACCACGCCCTGCGGCAGGAATTGCGTATCGCCCACTTCGTTCAGGAAGCGCTCAAACGTTGGCCCCGTCATGTAGCTCTTGATCGTCTGCGCCAGCACCGGCGCGCCACCGGAGGCAACGGCTGAAGCTTCTGCTGCCGTCGGGTTACGGCCAGCGAACAGCACCGAGGCCTTGGCCAGCGTCGTGGCGTCATCGGCGAACTTGACGTCCTTCCAGAACTGCCCGGTCACCAGCACTTCGGTGTCGCAGCTTTGCTTCAGCTGCGGCAGCAGCGCGGCCAGATCCTTGTACTGCTGCGAATTCGCATCGACGAACGGCTTACCGCCACTATGCGTCGGCAGGCCGACCGATTTCGACATCAGTAAGTCACCATTCGCAGCGGCGAACGTACGTAACATGCTGTAGTTTTCGGCAGCGCTCGCGCCGACCGCGAATACGAGCCGCGTGCCGCTGGCGACGGCGCCGGCCCTGTGGCAAACCACGCAAGTGCTGCTCATGCTCGGCCAGACTTGATCGGTGAAAAGTTGCGGAGGCGTTGCGCACGTAGATGCCGCGACCTGGACCGAGGGCGCAGGAGTCGGTGTGCTCGTGCTGCCGGTGTCACCACCGCCACAGGCCGTGAGCGCTACCGCCGCTGCCAGCAGCGAGATCGCGTTCTGTGCGTTGAGACGTTGCATCATTGTTCTCTCCCTATGGGAATTGCAAGACTGACCGAAGCGGACTGTGCCTGCGTTCGAGTAAAAAATATCTCGTGGAGACGGATGAGGAGTTCTTACCCTTTGGTTTTCCGTGCTCTGGAATGACCCGGTTTTTCGGCAGATTTGCCGCCGCGCGCTAATGCATTCGGATGAGGCAAAGGTCCGCTGATTGATGTGCCTCGCGAACGGCTATTTCCAGGCGTTCGCCCGTGTTCCCGATGCTAGATTCGGTGGCATGCCCGTGTCCTCCGCACTGCGCCGTTTCTGCCTGGCGCACCCCAATGCCTTTGTGATTCCCGCCGAGGCGATGGATGAGCACGGTCTGAATAAGGAAATGGCAACGATGCTGGTCGAAGAGGACCGGCTGACGGCCGACCGCGTCGTCAATCTCGAGGCGGGCACTGCGCTCTACTGGCAGCGCTGCCGCGATCTGTTTGCGCGTGCACCGGGGTCCTGGTTTCCGCCGCGGCAGTCGAACATCCTGGTCGTGTCGGAGCCGCGCGGCGTCGTGCCCTACATGGAACCTTTCATCGGCACGTCGGCGATGCTGTACACGTCCGATCTCGACACGAATCCGGAGTACGTCGCGTATCTGCTGGTTCACATCGAGCGGCTCGCCCTGCTTCGCTCGGTCCGCTCCACGCTCGTGTGCAACCTCAGCTACTGGTTCGATCGTGACGCAGAGAGCCGGCGTGCATTCGCGCGGGCTGCTGCCAAGGCCAGGCGACCCGACGCGCGTTGCTTCGCTGCTCTCGCCCGCGCATTCGATTGGGTCGATCAGCTCGTGCACTTGCCGCTGCGCGAACCGCCGCAGGATTTGACCGAGCAGTATCTGGCGATCGAAGGCGCTGATCTTTACGTACCCCGGCGGCTGGAGCCCCAGGTGGCAGCGCTGTGCGACAGCGGCGAGCAGGCGGTCATGAAGGCGATGCAAAAAAGCGTGCCCGCCTCGGTGCCGGCCCACTCACGTACGGTCGATGCACTGTGCGACTGGTTGCAGCAAACGCGCGCGCATGTGATCGTGCACGCGACTGATGGGTCGACCGCATGGTCCCCGGAAATGAACGACCCGCGCTGGATCCGTCGCGCGCTGCACGACGCATCTGACGACGCTGTTGCCAGTGTGCACACTCACTTGCGGCTCATCGACGAGCGCTCGCGTCAGTTTCTCGACTGTGTGCGGGATCCGGCCGCGTTACCGAAGCAATGCGCGGTGCTGGAAGCGGGGGACGGAGCCTACGTTGACCCGGCACGCGGCGCCGTCGTCTATGAACTGAAGCAGCCTGGGTTCGACGCGCTCAGCGTGGCCGCGCCTCCCTACTTCGAGCTGTTGCTGGGCGCGCGCGTCATGCATGAGTGGGGGCATGTCGCACACACCGCCAAATTCTTGCGTGTGCCCGCCGAAAACAAAGCGGCCTATACCGAGGCCCGCGCTGGGCTCGGCGAATGTTTTACGCGCACGCTGGAGGCGATGCCGGAAAGAGTGTTCGATAGGGTGGCCGAAGAGGCAAGCGGGCTTGCGCATTGCGCCGATGAGTTGCCGTCGATGCTGGCGCGCAAGACCCTTTCACGGGTCGGCGACTATCTGTCCAACCTGATGTGTTCGAAACTGATTCCCGGCGAGGAAATGCAGGCTTATGTCCGCACCAACGTACGGCATCATCTTGACGAAAACCTGGGGTTGATCAGTGAGCTCGCGCGCTACGCGTATGAGGTTCATTACCTCGAGCTAGCCGGGCTGCCCCGCTCGTATTTCTTTGGCACGACCCGCTTCAACGAATACTTCATCGAAAGCGGAATCATCAGCGAAGAAGGCACCCACGCGCTGTTTGACGCGGTCGGGCGGGTGCTTGCCTGTTACGCGATCGACCAGACGAAGCTCGCCTTGCCTGTCCACTAGCCACCGCGGCGAAAACAGCGACCATCATGCCGAGACGAGTCGCGTGCGTGACCGGCGCAGCAGCCAGATAACGATCGACAGATTGAGCAGGTTCCACAGCAGTCCGTTGATGAACGCTGCGCGATAGGAGCCGGTTGCATCGAACACCGCACCCGACATCCAGCCGCCAAGCGCCATGCCGAACAAGGTGGCCATCACGATCAGCCCGATGCGCGCACCGGCTTCGCGCGGTGCAAAGTATTCGCGCACGATGATCGCGTAGCTCGGAACGATGCCGCCCTGGAACAGGCCGAACATCGCCGAGACGACAAACAGCGAGCTGAGCCCATCGAACGGAATGTAGAGCAGCAGCGCCAGACCCTGCAACGCAGAGCCGAGCAGCAGAGTACGCAGGCCGCCGATGCGGTCGGCGATGAAACCGGAAGCGAGCCGGCTGACGATGCCGGCCGCGAGCATGATCGACAGCATCTGCGCTCCCACCGCTGGGCCGAAGCCGAGATCGGTGCAGTAAGCGACGATATGCACCTGCGGCATCGCCATCGCCACACAACACCCGACGCCCGCGATCATCAGCAGCGTCTGTAGCGCACGCGGAGAAAGCCCATTCGGCAGC
>JBGSWY010000034.1:0-2400 GCA_041751715.1 Burkholderiaceae bacterium | reverse complement strand
GCTGACACGCCGGGCGCTGATCGTCGCTTCAACGTGTGCGGCAATGATGCCGCCCTTGAAGGCAGCTGAGCTCGAACGCTGGACCGGCAAGCCGTCGGCCCCGTCTATCGAACTGCTGACCACCGAAGGCGAGTCGTTTTCCCTGCAGAAACTGCGCGGCAAGGTCGTGCTGGTCAACTTCTGGGCCACCTGGTGCGAGCCTTGCGTGACTGAAATGCCTTCACTGCAGCAACTGCACGATGAACTTGGCCCCCGCGGCTTCGAAGTGCTCGCCGTCAACTACCAGGAAGGACCGGCCCGCATCACCGCCTTTATGCAGAAGATGAACCTGACGCTGCCGGTCGTGCGCGACACCGACGGCAGCGTCGCAAAAAGCTGGGGCGCACGAATTTTTCCCGCCAGCTATCTGCTGGATCGCAACGGCAGTATCCGCTACGCGGTCAACGGCGCCGTCGATTGGACAAGTGCGCCGGTGGTGAGCACAATCGGCACATTGCTTGCCGCGCAGCCATCGCGTTCGCGATAGAGCAAACCATCGTTGGCGCGTGCCGCCACTTGTTCGGAGAATCCGATGAAACGTCGTACCTTGCTCAGGGCCGTTCCGGCCACCGGTTTGCTTGCCATCACTCCATTTGCTGCGCGCGCGCAGGCTGCTGCCGACGGTTGGCGCACGTTCGAAGTGGTCACTCGAGTCGAGATCGCTGCCCCTGCCGGGCCAGTGAAGGTGTGGGTGCCGCTGCCTCTTTCGCAGGACACCGACTGGTTTCAGACGCTCGAGAACTCGGTGACCGGCAACTTCACTGTCAACAATGATGTGATCGAGCCGAACTATCGCGCGGCGATCGGCGCAGCCGAGTTCAAGCCAAGCGAGACGCAGCCGGTGTTCGAAGTCACGAGCCGTTTTCGCACCCGCGATCGCAAAGTCGAGTTCAAGACGGGCGCCGGCATGCTGGCGAGCGCGGCGGAGCAGGCGATTTACCTGAAGCCCACCGACTACATCCCAACCGACGGCATCGTGCGCGACACGGCGGCGAAGATCACACGGGGTGCGCGCACTGACGTGCAAAAAGCGCGCGCGATTTACGACTGGACTGTGGAGAACACGCAGCGTAATCCGACCACACGCGGATGCGGCGTCGGCGATGTCAAGGCGATGCTGGAAGGCAATAACCTGAACGGCAAGTGCGCGGATCTGAACGCGCTGTTCGTGGCACTGGCGCGTGCCTCCGGTGTGCCTGCGCGCGACGTTTACGGCGTTCGTGTGGCCGATTCGAAGCGCGGCTACAAAAGTCTCGGCAAATCGGGCGACATCACGAAGGCGCAGCATTGCCGCGCCGAGTTTTACGCGCAGAACATCGGCTGGATTCCGGTCGACCCGGCCGACGTGCGCAAGGTCGTGCTGGAAGAGAAGCCGGGCCTGACGCTGAACGACGATGTGGTCAAGCAAGCGCGCTCGATGCTGTGGGGCGGCTGGGAAGGTAATTGGCTCGCGTACAACTATGCACACGATGTGCGTTTGCCGAATTCATCCAAGGCGCCGGTGCCGTTCCTGATGTACCCGCAGGGCGAGAATGCGCAGGGGCGGATCGATAGTCTCGATCCGGAAAACTTCAAGTATCGGATCACCGCGCGCGAAGTCGTTTGACCGCACCTGAGCGCGCGCTATTTGCCGGCCGGCACATTCACGATCGGCGCCGGTGGGCCTGAACGTTTGGTCGGCACATCGACGATCGGCGCTGGGGCATCGCGCTCCGCCGGCTCGTCGGCTGCCGGCGCATCGCTGACTTTCTTGCCCGATTGCCGCACCGCACCGCTGACCTCCGATAACACCGCCTGACAATCGGCGTCCTGTCCGGGTCCGGTTTCGATCAATGGAATCAGCGCCAGCAGCGGATTGATGATTGCCAGGGCAATCGCGCCGGCGCCACGCCCGATCGTTTGCGCTGACAGTGCAAAGTCCGAATCCCGAAACGTACCGTACAGACGGACCGGCCCCCGCAACGACAGGATGCCCGCCTTCTTGGGCTTCGGGTCAAGTGTGATGTCGAAGCGCTCGGCCCCAAGATTGACGGTGCCGGCGCCGTTGATGCGCGATTCGTCGGTGTCCAGCACGAACAGCTCCGTCGTCGCCAGGCCGTCTGCGACGCCGAATGCCACCGCGCCGCATCGGATCTGCGTCGGCCGATCGCCCCCGAACAACAGCGGCAGCAGTTCTCCGCCGTGCAGATTGACCAGCCATACACCGAGTTCGGAGACGCGTCCGCCGGCCATACCCGCATTGATAGTGCCGTCCGCGGTGGCCAGCATGTCGGCCACCGAGTTGCCGCGTCCTGCCAGGCGAATCTGTGCACCGAGCGAGCCGGTACTGGTGTTCTTCACGGTTTCGAGCGTTGGAAACAG
>JBGSWY010000033.1:0-20280 GCA_041751715.1 Burkholderiaceae bacterium | reverse complement strand
AGCAACCGATACGCCTTTTCGCGCACCGATTCGGCCGCCAGGAAGCGCACGCTGCGATCGGTGTATTGCTCCGCGTCGAACAGCGGCATGCCTTCCGGCAGCAGCGGCCGGATCTCTTTCAGCAGATCATCCAGCTGGCGGCGCTTTTCGGCGCTGACCGGCACGATCGCCTTGAACGGATAGCGCTGCATTGAATCCGCCATCAGCGGCAGCAACTTCTCGCGCTCGGTCAGCAAGTCGGACTTGTTGATCGCCAGGATGGCGTTGGCTGCCTGCGGCGGCAGCAGCTGCAGCACCTGCTCGTCGCCTGCCGTCCACCCTCCCGCTTCGATCACCAGCACTATCGCGTCGACGTCGGTCAGCGCGCCGGTGACTGCGCTGTTCATGCGGCGGTTGAGTTCGTTGCGATGCTTGCGCTGAAAGCCGGGGGTATCGACGAAGATGTACTGCGCATCTTCATCTGTACGTACGCCGAGAACTCGGTTGCGCGTGGTCTGCGGCTTGCGCGACGTGATGCTGACGCGCTCTCCCACCAGTGCATTGACTAGCGTTGACTTGCCGACATTCGGCCGCCCGATGACTGCCACCATGCCGACCGGACGCACCGTTGTGGGTACCGCCACTTCAGCTTGCTGCATGCGCGGTGTCGTCCACCGGCTCCTTCGAATCGGTTGGGACGGGCGACGGCTGTTCGGCGGGAACCGCCGCTGCTTTCTTGCGCGAGCGGCGTCCAAGTTGCGCGATCGCGTGCCGCGCCGCTTCGAACGCGAGCTTGGCAGCCGTCTGCTCCGCCGCACGCCGGCTGCGCCCGCTGCCGCGCACACTGATCTCGAGCTTGGGAATTGAGCACTCGACCTCGAATTCCTGGTTATGCGCAGCACCTCGCGTCTCGACCACGGTGTAAACCGGCAGCGCGATCCGTTTGCCCTGCAAGTACTCCTGCAGCAGCGTCTTGCTGTCCTTGCCGAGCGTCTTCGGATCGATCGTCTTCAACACCGGCTCGAACAGTTTGGCGATCACACCGCGTGCGGCATCGAATCCCTGATCGATAAAAACAGCGCCGAAAATCGCTTCCATCGTGTCGGCCAGGATCGAAGGCCGGCGAAAGCCGCCGCTTTTCATCTCGCCCTCGCCCAGCCGCATGAAATCCGACAGAACCAGCTTTTCGGCAATGTCTGCCAGCGAAGATTGCTTGACCAGGTTGGCGCGCAGCCGCGACAAATCGCCCTCGTCTAGCCGCGCCCACTTGGCGAACAGCAATTGCGCAACTGCGCAATTGAGGACCGCGTCGCCCAGAAACTCCATGCGCTCGTTATGCACGGCGCCATGGCTGCGGTGCGTGACGGCTTGTTCGATCAGCGTGCGCTGGACGAAGGTGTAGCCAAGGCGCTCTTCAAGCGCCGTCAAATCCATGCGCTGCCCCAGGAATCACTTACGGTATGTCCCTTCGCTGCCGATCGCGCGTGGTACCCGAAAAATCGATCACCAGCGACACGTTGTCAGTCACCGGGATCCTTTTCGCATACGCGTAGCTGACAACGATACGGTCGCCTTCCTTCGTGATGTCAAGGTCGCGGCTGCTGATCGAGGTGATGTCGTCGATCGTGGCATGGCGGTCGAACGCCGCCTGGATTTCGCGCACCGTTGACCCCTCGTTCCTGACCTTTTGCACTGCGCGCTCGATCGCGATGTATTCGACCACCGCCGGCACCACCTTGAATCCCAGCGCCAGCAGCGCGACAACGATGATGCCGACCAGAAAGAGCCCGATCAGACTCAAGCCACGCTGCCGGCGCGGCCCCGTGATTACCCCTACCCGATTAGCCATTTTTCTCAACATTTTCAAGGTCCTGCCGTTCCCGGCTAGCGGAAGCTACCAATGCGGCCCATATTGCCAAAATTCATCCAAATGAAAAAGGCTCGGCCGACAATGTTTTCGTCTGGTACGAATCCCCAGAATCTGCTGTCCTCGCTGTTATCCCGATTGTCGCCCATCATGAAATAGTGCCCGGGTGGCACCGTGCAGACCACCCCGCTCCCACTGTATTGGCAAGCGCCCGGGTGGGTGTTACCCGGCGCTTCCCGGCCCATTCCGGGCGACACCGACTCGTCGACGACCACACGATGCGTCGCTACGCCCAGCCGCTCGACAAACTGCGGGTAGCTGCGCATCCGATCCGCATCGTAGTACGGCTGGACTTTTTCAATCGGGACCGGTTTGCCGTTGATTGTGAGCCGCTTGTCGACGTATTCGACCCGGTCGCCGGGTAAACCGACCACGCGCTTGATGTAGTCCTGCGACGGATTCAGCGGATAGCGGAATACCATGACGTCGCCCCGCCGTGGCTCGCCGAGCTCGATCACTTCCTGGTTGATAACCGGCAGCCGGATTCCGTACTCGTACTTGTTGACCAGGATCAGGTCGCCGATCTCGAGCGTCGGCACCATCGAACCCGACGGAATGCGAAACGGCTCGAACAGGAACGATCGCAGCAGGAACACGATCAGAATGACCGGGAAAAAGCTCGCCGTGTATTCGAGCCAGGCCGGCTGCCGCACGGTCCCGTCTTCCAGGCTCTTGCGTTCCTGCTCGACGATCGGCTCGTGGCGGTCCAGTGCGGCCCGATTGCGCACGTCAAAATCGGCCAGCAGGCGTGCCGCTTTGGCGCGCCTTTGCGGGCGAAACACCAGTTTGTCGGCCGCCCACAGCACTCCGGTAAACAGCGTCAGCACGAACAGAATCAGCGCGAAGTTCATTTGCTCATCTACTTATCATCCACCTGCAGGATGGCGAGAAACGCTTCCTGCGGGATTTCAACGGTGCCGACCTGCTTCATTCTTTTCTTCCCTGCCTTCTGCTTTTCCAGCAATTTTTTCTTCCGCGTGATATCGCCGCCATAACACTTGGCCAGCACGTTCTTGCGCAGCGCCTTGACGTTCTCGCGCGCGATGATATTGGCGCCGATCGCCGCCTG
This sequence comes from Burkholderiaceae bacterium, assembly GCA_041751715.1. Classification (GTDB taxonomy): domain Bacteria; phylum Pseudomonadota; class Gammaproteobacteria; order Burkholderiales; family Burkholderiaceae_F; genus JACCZX01. The sequence goes on along the minus strand of JBGSWY010000033.1, from coordinate 17,305 downwards.
AATCGCCACGTCGTACATCTGCCGCGGAATGAGCTGGCGCATCTTGGCGGCAATCTCGCGCCCGCGATACGGTGCATTGGCCCTGTGCACGATCGCCGACAGCGCATCGACCCGGTCTCCGTTGATCAGCATGTCGACCTTGACCACGTCGGCGGCGCGATACTCCTTGAACGCGTAGTCCATCGAAGCGTAGCCACGCGACACCGACTTGAGTCGGTCGAAAAAGTCCAGAACGATCTCGGCCAGCGGCAGATCGTAGGTCAGATGCACCTGCCGGCCGTGATACGCCATGTTGGTCTGCACCCCGCGCTTGCCGGTGGCCAGCGTGATCACCGGTCCGACATGCTCCTGCGGCACGAAGATCGTCACGCTGACGATCGGCTCGCGAATTTCTTCGATGCGCGCCGGATCCGGCAGCTTGGAAGGATTCTCCACCGACACCACCGTGCCATCGCGCAGCACGACTTCATAGACCACCGACGGCGCGGTGGTGATCAGCGCCATGTCGTACTCGCGCTCGAGCCGCTCCTGCACGATGTCCATGTGCAGCAACCCCAGGAATCCCGCGCGAAAGCCGAAGCCGAGCGCTTGCGAAACCTCAGGCTCGAAGTGAAGCGCTGAGTCGTTCAACTGCAGCTTGGTCAGCGCATCACGCAACGCTTCATATTGGTTGGCCTCGACCGGAAACAGCCCGGCAAACACCTGCGGCTTGGCTTCCTTGAAACCCGGCAGTGGCAAAGCCGCCGGCTTTGCCAGATGCGTGATCGTGTCGCCGACGTGCGCGTCGCGAAGCTCCTTTACGCCGGCGATGACGAAGCCCACCGCGCCCGCCGACAGCTGCTCGCGGGTCCGCGACTTCGGCGTGAAAACACCCACCTGCTCGACCAGATGCGTGGCGCCGCTGGCCATCAGCAGAATCTTGTCGCGCGGCTTCAGCACGCCGTTGAACACCCGCACCAGCACCACGACACCGACATAGTTGTCGAACCAGGAGTCGATGATCAGCGCCTGCAGTGGCGCGGCGGGATCACCCTTCGGCGGCGGGACGCGCTCGATGATGCGGCCGAGGATTTCATCGATGCCCTGCCCGGTCTTGGCGCTGGCGCGAATCGCATCGCCGGCATCGATGCCGATCACGTCCTCTATTTCGGCGGCGGCTTCGTCCGGATTCGCGGATGGCAAATCCATCTTGTTCAGTACGGGCAACACTTCGACCCCGAGTTCGAGCGCGGTGTAGCAATTGGCCACCGTCTGCGCCTCGACGCCCTGGGTTGCATCGACCACCAGCAGGGCTCCCTCGCAGGCAGACAGCGAGCGGCTCACTTCGTACGAAAAATCGACGTGTCCGGGCGTGTCGATCAGATTCAGGTTGTACTTGCCGCCGTCGGGCGCGGTGTATTCGAGAGCCGCCGTCTGCGCCTTGATGGTAATACCGCGCTCGCGTTCGAGGTCCATCGAATCGAGCACCTGTGCTTCCATTTCGCGGTCGCTCAGGCCGCCGCAGCGCTGGATCAGGCGGTCGGCCAGAGTCGACTTGCCATGATCGATATGCGCGATGATCGAGAAGTTGCGGATGTGCTGCATGCGGCTCAGTGGCAACGCAAAAGAAAAGGGGGTGACCGTTAAGACACCCCCTCGTCGGTGTTGGGCGCGGGAGTTTACCGCGCTGCAACGCCCCTTATCGCCGAATCATCAGGAATCGCGATGCGTCGCCTCGCCGTACCAGTACCGCAACGTCGCGTTTCGGATCGAGCTTGGTCACGGCCTCGTTGAACTGCTTGGCATTTTGCACGTCGACGTTGTTCAGTTGCAGGATCAGATCGCCATTGCGTAGGCCCGCGGCGGAAGCCAGCCCTTCAACCGAATCCACCTGCACGCCGCCGCGAATTCCGAGCTCCTTGAGGCGATCGGCGGGAACATCCGAAACTGCGAGCCCCAGGACATTGGCCGGCGTGGCGGGTTTCGAAGGCTCCTGGCCGCGTGCACTGGCGACTTTGTCCGGCGCCATCTCGACGACGGTCACCGGCAGTTGCCGCTCGTTGCCCCTTCGATACACGGTCAGGTTGACGGTCGACCCGGGCTTGGTACCCCCGACAATCCGTGGCAGGTCGCTGGTACGTTCGATCGGCCGGTCGTTGAACCGCAGGATGACATCACCGGCTTCGACTCCCGCCTTCTGCGCCGGGCTGTCTTTTTCAACCGACGTCACCAGCGCGCCCTGCGGCTTCTTCAAGCCGATCGCAGTTGCCACTTCGCGCGACACCGCTTCGATGCCGACGCCGATGCGGCCGCGGATCACACGACCAGCGGTGCGTAACTGCTGCTGCACGTTCATTGCTTCGTCGATCGGAATCGCGAACGAAATGCCGTTGTATGCGCCGGAGGTGGTGAAGATCTGCGAATTGATGCCAACCACCTCGCCGCGCATGTTGATCAGCGGGCCACCCGAATTGCCCGGATTGACCGCCACGTCGGTCTGGATGAACGGCAGGAAATCGCCGGTATCACGCGACTTGGCGCTGACGATGCCTGCGGTGACCGTGTTCTCAAGCCCAAAGGGCGATCCGATCGCGATTACCCACTCTCCCACTCGCACCTTGTTCGGATCCCCGACCCGTACCGTCGGCAGGCCGGTTGCCTCGATCTTGAGCAATGCCACGTCGGTGCGCGTGTCGCTGCCGATCACCTTGGCCGTGAATTCGCGCCGGTCAGACGTTGTGACCGTGATGTCATCGGCGCCGCGCACAACGTGCGCGTTGGTCATCACGTAGCCGTCCGGCGACAGGATGAAGCCCGAACCTAATCCGCGCGGCACGTCGCGCCGGGGTGCCGGCTGCTGCGGGCCCTGGCGTGGCTGCGGCTGCTGCGGTGGATTCGGGAAAAACCGACGAAAGAATTCGAACATCGGATCGTTCTCGTCGATGTCCGGAAACGGCGTCGCACCGGGCTGGCCGCTGCCAGCGCGAGCCGTCGTGCGGATGCCAACTACCGCCGGCCCGGCACGATCGGCCAGGTCGGCAAAATCAGGCAGCACCTGCGTCGGCGCCGAACCGACATTCGGTTGCGCCGAGACGTTCGAGGCGAACTGGGGCATCGACGTGATCGCCAATGCGCCCAACGTCAGCGCAAACACTGCAACAGCAATCTTGCGAATCATGCTTTCTTCCTCAGTGAAAAATTTCGGCGCGCGCCTATCGCGTGCCGCGAAATTCAACCGACCCGGCGACCGTTCGTACCGTGGACGGGGGCACTTCGCCCACCACGGTGACCAGCGAATCTCCCATACGACGCGAATAAGCTGAGGTCGGACCGTGGATTTGCAACGCATTCGCTGGCGGCGACTGCAAGCTCGCGGGCGGAGATCCGGGAGCTGCGATCAGCGATTGCGGTTCGATGAAGACCGAAATAGTAGCCAGACCATCGGAAAAGACCGCCTGCATCGCGTCTGAGTCTCCGATGCGGCGCGCCACCTCGCGCGTTTTGCGAAACCCGGCCGGCGCGGGAACCGTCCACCCATGTTGTGCCAGATCGGCACTTCGATGGTCGCTGAGTTCGACCGCCCATCCCTCTGTCGACCACGACGGCCGCAGCTTTGCACGATCAATTCGCTGCCCGATGCGAACGTCGGAAAACGCGACCTGTTCAATGATCTCCTGCCGCTTGTTCAGTGTCTGCGCCTTCAGCAGCAACCCGCTAGCGCGGTCCACCCACAGCCGGTATCCGTAGCGCGCGCTGTCTTTGGGCTCCAGCACCAGCATCTGGCACTCGATGCCGGCCACGCGCTCCACGTGACCCAGCGTTAAGGTATAGCGCTCGAGAATCTCCTGCGGCGAAGCGCTCGATAAACCCGGAAACGATTCTTCGACCTTGCGCTGATTGACGACGACGCGGCGCGCATCGGGAATCAGGCACTGCACCTGATCGCTCGTTTCCGAACGGCGACGGATGTATTCGCGCGGCTTGCCATCAAGCCTCTGAATGCGCTCGTGCGAGTAAGTGCCGTCGAACAAATGAGTCGCCCTCGACGAGCGCATTTCGCCGCCCGCCTGGTAGACGATGGTGCCTTCGTAATTCACCTTTTGCGCCGCCCGTTGCAACGCCTGGATCCACTGAACATCGGTGCGCGACTGTTCTGTCTGCGCCGCCGCCGTGCTGCTCAACAGCGTTCCGGTCGTTATTAACAGCACGGTGGCGATGCCGCGCGCGCGCCTCGCTGCGTTTCGCACGACCACCGCTCGTGCCACGACACCGTGCACGATCAGCGGCCCTCGTCCGAACGCAGATAAACAGCAGCACGCGGCACCACCGAATTTGCGGTCAGCTCATGATGCGCCGCCAGGTACGGGCTAAGCGATCGGCGCGCGTTGGCAATCGTCGGCAACGCTGTCTGTCCTGCAGAATCGGCCGCAGAAACCTCGGCCGGGCTCGCTGCTGTGCTCTTTGCGATCGACATCGATTCTGGCGCCTGTAGCAACGGCACTGCGATAAATCCGATCGCCGCGACCGAAGCCGCCAACGCCACCCCTGGGATCCAGTAGCGGCGCAGCCCGGACGAACGACGCGCATTGCGCGGGGCAAGCACAGTTGGTTCGGCCGCAATCGCGGCCGCCACCCGCTCGCAGAAATTACCAGCGTCGCACGCGGCGACTTCATTCGATCGCAGCGCGTCACCGGTTCGATGCAGCTCGTGCCACTGGCGCCGCAATGCGGCGTTGCCGCACAACGCGGAGATCGCCTCGTCGGCATCGGCTCGATCCATTTCACCGTCGAGCAGAACCGAAACGTGCTCCGCTGACGTTTGAACCGTGATTGGCGTAACTGAAATATTGCTCGCTGTTTGCTTCGTCATTTTTCTCACCAACGCTTGTCTTTCGCGGTATCCAATATGGGTCTCAATTCCAGTGCAATCGCTTCCCGCGCGCGAAAAATACGCGACCGCACCGTGCCGATCGGACACTGCATCGATTCGGCAATTTCTTCATAACTCAAACCTTCCAGCTCGCGCAGCACAATGGCCGTCCGCAAATCCTCGGGCAGCTGGTCGATCGCCCGATTGACTGCCTCCGCCACTTCCTTGGTCAGCAGCATCGAATCAGGCGTATTCAGGTCTCTTAGGTGGTCGCCGTCGTCAAAAGTTTCCGCATCTTCGATGTCCGTCGGGGTCGATGTCGGCGCGCGGCGCCCTTGCGACACCAGATAGTTCTTGGCCGTGTTAATGGCGATCCGATACAGCCAGGTGTAAAAAGCGCTGTCGCCGCGAAAATTCGGCAACGCACGATACGCCTTGACGAACGCTTCCTGCGCCACGTCTTCTATTTCGTGCTGATCGCGAATCAGGCGCGACAGCAGGCGAAAAATCTTGCGTTGATACTTGATCACGAGCAGATCGAAGGCGCCCTTGTCGCCGCGCTGCACGCGCTCGACCAGTTGCTGATCGATGTCGCGGTCAGACATCGGGCAGGTCCGGACCGGGGCAGGGCGCGCAATCAGTGATGTGCAAATGCGCCAATGCGGGTCCGTTCTGATGGTTGGTCATGGTTGCGCCGCCCTGCCCTTCCCCAATGCAGGTGCACCCAAAGCTGCCGAAAGACTGAATGCGGCAACGAATCCGGCCAGATCGGGATCAACATGGCGCCGCGGCGCAAGCTTATCAACCACGGTGCCGCGAAGGCGACATGCAACGGCGGCTCGTGGGCAACAGGGGCACTCGCCGCCGGGTCGGACTCGCGCAGCTCGATCTCGCCCGTGGCCGACACACCGATCTCGAACCTGGCGGTGGCACGCTCGCGCCCGGCCGCCCAGGCCACCACAGCGGCACTCGCAGCCAGCAGCGCCAGGCCCGCGCTAAACGGCCTGGACCAGATCGACGCCGCGAGCAGCGCAACCGAGGAAGCAGCGGCAATCGCCGACCCGACCTGCCGCCAGCGCTGCGCTCGCTCGGATGGCTGCAGCACTGTCCAGGGAACCAGCACGCTATATCCGCTTGAACACCAATGTGCCGTTCGTGCCGCCGAAGCCGAACGAATTTTTCAGCGCGATGTCGATGCGCATCTCGCGCGCGGTGTTGGCGCAGTAGTCCAGATCGCACTCGGGATCCTGATTGACGAGGTTGATCGTCGGCGGTGAGACCTGGTGATGTATCGCGAGCGCCGTCACGACCGATTCGATGCCACCGGCGCCGCCGAGCAGGTGCCCGGTCATCGACTTGGTCGAGTTGACGACGATATTGCGCGCGGCATCGCCGAGCGCCGCCTTGATCGCCTTGGTCTCGTTGATGTCACCCAGCGGCGTCGAGGTGCCGTGCGCGTTCAGATACTGCACCTGATCGGCATTGATGCCGGCGCTTTTCAGCGCGGCCAGCATGCAGCGGCGCGGACCGTTCAAGTCCGGTGCCGTCATGTGATACGCATCCGCACTCATGCCGAATCCGACCAGCTCGCAGTAGATGCGCGCGCCGCGCCGCTTCGCATGCTCGTACTCCTCCAGCACCATGACACCGGCGCCCTCTCCCATTACGAAGCCATCGCGATCGCGGTCGAACGGCCGGCTCGCGCTGGCGGGGTCGTCGTTGCGCGTCGAAAGCGCCTTCATCGAATCGAAGCCGCCGATGCCGAGCGGCGAAATGGTCGATTCGGAACCGCCGGCCAGCATCACGTCAGCATCATCGTGCTCGATCATGCGGCCGGCGTCGCCGATCGAATGCAATCCGGTGGTGCACGCGGAGACGATCGCCAGGTTCGGGCCCTGCAGTCCGTATTGAATCGACACCGCCCCGGCAATCATGTTGCTGATCGAGCCGGGAATCAGAAAAGGCGAGACGCGGCGCGGCCCGCGGTTCATCAGCTCGGTATGGTTGTCTTCGATCATCGGCAGGCCGCCGATGCCCGAGCCGATTACACAACCGATGCGCTCGCGATTGGCGTCCGAGATGTCGAGCCCGGAGTCCATAATGGCCTGCGCCGATGCCGCAACCCCGTAATGAATGAAGGTATCGAGCCGGCGCGCTTCCTTGGGCGGCATGTATTGCGCGACGTCAAACCCCTTGACCTCGCCCGCGATTCGGCATTGCAGGCCCGATGCATCGAAGCGGGTGATGCGATCGATGCCTGAGCGCCCCGCCAGCATCGCCTCCCAGGAAGTTGCAACATCATTGCCGACCGGGCACACCATGCCGAGGCCGGTGGCCACTACTCGGCGCTGTCGCAAAGATCCCCCTGGGCTGCGCAACGAAAACTGTCAGGCTTTTTGATGAGAATTGATGTAGTCGATCGCTTGCTGCACGGTGCGGATTTTCTCGGCTTCCTCGTCCGGGATTTCGCATTCGAATTCGTCTTCCAGCGCCATCACGAGCTCTACCGTATCGAGCGAGTCTGCGCCGAGGTCTTCGACGAACGCGGATTCCGTCTTGATGTCTGCTTCATTGACGCCCAGTTGCTCGGCGACAATCTTCTTGACTCGTTGTTCGATATTTTCCATTCACTCCTCCAGAGCAAAAAAGCGCGCGAATTCTAACAGTCCGATTCTGAGCTGATACCGAATCGGCTGCTAACTCATGTACATGCCGCCGTTGATGTGAAGCGTGGCGCCCGAAATGTATGACGCCGCGGGCGACGCCAGGAACACTACCGCGGCACCGATTTCATCCACGCTACCCAGTCGGCCAAGCGGAATCTGCGCCAGCAGCGCTCGAGACTGCTCGTCGGAAAGCTCGCGCGTCATGTCAGTATCGATGAAACCGGGGGCGATGCAGTTGACGGTGATATCGCGACTTCCCAGCTCCCTTGCCAGCGCACGCGTCATGCCCGCGACGCCGGCCTTGGCCGCCGCGTAATTCGCCTGGCCTGCATTGCCACTGGCACCCACGACCGAGGTGATATTGATGATGCGGCCATGGCGCGCCTTCATCATGCCGCGCAGCACCGCGCGCGTCAGCCTGAAAACGGCAGACAAATTGGTGTCAATCACTGCGGACCAGTCATCGTCCTTCATGCGCAGCGCCAGTCCGTCGCGCGTGATTCCGGCGTTGTTCACCAGGATCGACAGCTTGCCATGCTCCTTGCTGATCGAGTCGATCAGCGCATCGGAGCCGGCAGGATCACGCACATCGAGCACCGCCCCGCGGCCTCCCGCACCCGTGTCCGCCAGCCGGTGCGAAATCTGATCGGAACCGCCGGCCGATGTTGCCGTGCCGATCACCGTGGCGCCTGCACGCGCCAGCTGCTCAGAAATCGCACAGCCGATGCCGCGCGAAGCGCCGGTGACCAGTGCGACTTCGCCCTGCAGGCAATCCGACGTGAATACATTCATGAATTCACCGCGGCCAGCGTAGCGTCAAGCGTTGCGGCATCGTTGATGGCGTGGCTTTCAAGAGTCGGCGCGATCCGTTTGGTCAGACCGGACAGCACTCGTCCGGGCCCGCATTCGACGACGTGCGTCACACCGTCATTCGACATCCGGCGGATCGTGTCAGCCCAGCGCACCGGGCTGGCAGCCTGGCGTGCGAGCGCATCGGCGATGCGCGCGGGTTCGCATTCGATCGATACGTCGACGTTATTGATCAGATCGATGCGCGGCTTGTTCAGGGTCGCTTGCGCCAACCGCTCGCGCAGGCGATCACTGGCGGGTTGCAGCAGCGACGAATGAAACGGCGCGGATACCGGGAGCAGGACTGCGCGCTTGGCGCCTAGGCGTTTTGCGATCTCGCATGCTCGCTCCACCGCCTGCCGATGCCCGGCGATCACGATCTGCGACGGGGCGTTGAAATTGACAGGTTCGACGACCTCATTTTGCATCGCTTCGCTGCACGCCTGCCGAACGCTCTCATCGGACAGGCCGAGTATCGCGGCCATCGACCCTGCGCCGACCGGCACCGCTTCCTGCATCGCCTGCGCGCGAAAACGGACCAGGCGCACCGCATCGTCGAGTTCGAGTACGCCGGCCACCACCAACGCCGTGTATTCACCCAGGCTATGTCCTGCAACCACAGCAGGCTCCGCGCCTCCCGCGGCACGCCATGCCGCGTAGAGCGCATAGCTCGCAGTCAGCAGCGCCGGCTGCGTATTGACGGTGAGGTTCAGTTCCTTGGCCGGACCCTCTGAGATCAATGCATCGATGTTCTGCCCGAGCGCACTCGACGCGCGGGTGACCATCGACTGCACGGACGCGTTTTCGCGAAACGAATCGAGCATGCCAACCGACTGCGACCCCTGGCCGGGAAACACGAAGGCAATTTTCATCTCACCAACGTAACAGCACTGAGCCCCACGTAAACCCGCCGCCTACCCCTTGCAGCAGCACGTGCTGCCCGGCCTGGATGCGGCCGTCGCGCACCGCCAGATCGAGCGCCAGCGGCACCGACGCCGCGGATGTGTTGCCATGGCGGTCGACGGTCGCGACCATTCTTTCTTCCGGCACGCCGACTCGCTTTGCGACCGCGTTGAGAATTCGAACATTGGCCTGGTGCGGAATCAACCAGTCCAGTTGTGCCGCGTCGAGCCCGGCCTGCTGCAGCACATTGACCGCAGACGTCCCGAGCACATTCACCGCGAGCTTGAACACTGCGGGTCCGTCCATCGTCAAGTAGGGATGGCCTTCGACCTTGCCCTGCGCCACGCGGCCGGCGGTGCACAACACACCGGCCTGTGATCCATCGGCCTTCAGCTCGGACGCCAGTATTCCGGGATCGCTCGATGCTTCGACGACCGCCGCTCCGGCGCCGTCGCCGAACAGCACGCACGTGGTGCGGTCGTTCCAGTCGAGAATCCGTGAAAACAATTCGGCGCCAATCACCAGCGCACGCCGATTCATTCCGCTGCGGATCATGGCGTCGGCCACGACAAGTCCGTACACGAAGCCGCTGCACACTGCCTGCACGTCGAATGCGGTACAGCCGTCGGCCCCCAGCTGCGTCTGGATCAGGCATGCGGTACTCGGGAATATCTGGTCAGGCGTCGACGTTGCAACGATGATCAGATCGATATCGCTACTTGCGCAGCCGGCCGTTTGCAGCGCCGACTTCGCGGCACGGGTGCCCAGATCTGCCGTCGTCACTCCGGGCTCGGCCAGGTAACGCTGCCGGATACCCGTGCGCGCGACGATCCACTCGTCGGATGTTTCGACGCCGCGACTGGCCAGGTCCCGTGCCAGTTCTTGGTTCGACACCGCTCGCGCCGGCAGCGCCGAGCCGGTACCCGTGATGCGCGAGTACACCGCCGGATGAGCGACCGTCATCGCGCCTGTCGCCTGCTCTTCGCGGCCACTCCGGAAGGGCCGTCGCCTGGCTGCGGCCTCATGCTCCGGCTGCAGCAGGCTGGATGCCGCGGCTCGCGTTCTCCCCCTGCGCCAGATGTGCAAGCTGCGCCAGAATCGGCCGCATTTCGGCAACGGTGCGATCTAGCACGTTGTGGCGCGCCTGGTCGAAGCCCCGCCTGAGCGCGCTTTCGAATGCCACTGCATCGGCCGAGCCGTGGCTCTTGATGACCAACCCGCGCAGTCCAAGCAGGCTGGCGCCGTTGTGCCGCCGGTGATCGACCCTGCGCTTGAACCGGCGCAGCACCGGCAGCGCGGCCATCGCCTGCAGTCGCGACAATGGGCCGCGCGTGAATTCCTCCCGCACGAACTCGGCAAGCATCAGGGCCAGGCCCTCGGACGTTTTCAGCGCGACATTGCCGACGAAACCGTCGCATACGATGACATCGGTCTTGCCTCTGAATATGTCGTTGCCCTCGACATTGCCCACGAAATTGAGCGGGCTCGCACGCAACAGCTCGGCAGCCTGTTTGACCGTTTCGTTGCCCTTGATCAGCTCTTCGCCGATGTTCAGCAAGCCCACTGTGGGGCGCTCGATTTCGTCCACTGCGGCCACCAGCGCGCTGCCGAGTACGGCAAATTGCAGCAGGTGCTCGGGCTCGCAGTCCACGTTGGCGCCGAGATCGAGCACCGTTGTCAGGCCTCCTGCCTGATTCGGCAGCACGGCTGCAATCGCCGGCCGATCGATGCCGTCGAGCGTCTTCAACACGAACCGTGCGATCGCCATCAGCGCGCCGGTGTTGCCGGCGCTGACACAGACATCCGCACGGCCCTCCTTGACCAGATTGATCGCCACCCGCATCGAGGAGTTGCGCTTGCTGCGCAGAGCGATCGCGAGCGCATCGTCCATCTCGACCACTTCGTCGGCATGCACGACTTCGACTCGAGCGTGACGCTTAGTCAACGCTGCTTCGATATCGGCCTGACGGCCGACCAGCAGCAGCTGCGCATCTGCCTGATGCTCAACGAAGGCGAGCGACGCCGGCACCGTGACCGTGCAGCCATGGTCACCGCCCATGCAATCGACAGCGATGCGCGTAGTCACCTCGGGCGTTCGATGCGAACGGCGCGAGAACGGTCGACGATGCGACTTACTCGTCGCTCTTGGTTTGAAGAACCTTCTTGCCGCGGTAAAAACCGGTCGGGCTGATGTGATGACGGCGATGCACTTCGCCAGTCGTCGGTTCGATCGCCGTCGGAGGGTTCGTCAGAAAGTCGTGCGCGCGGTGCGTACCGCGCTTCGAAGACGACTTCTTGTTTTGCTGGACAGCCATGGCTAACCTCGCGAAAGGCGCGCATTGTACCGGAGCCGAGTCGGCAAACACGATCTGACACCGAGTGGCACGGCGATCAGCTCGAATCCGCCGTCCTTAGCGCTCGAACCGCAACTGGTGCGTCTCGACGAACGCGTTACGCGAGATGTTCAGATGCTGCGTGCAAAGCTCGATCAGCCTTTTGCGATCGCCATCGCGGATCGCCTTTAGCATCGTCTTGTGCTCACGCTGAGCATTGCGGAAATACTGCGGCCTGACGATCGCATACGACCAGACCACGTGCGTCTTCTTGCGAAAATCATCGATCGCCGCGGCCAGGTACGGATTGCCGCAGGCGGCGAACAGCGCGTCATGAAACTCGAAGTTGGCGCGGAACACCGCCTTGGCGTCGCCGGCGCCGACTGCCGCGTCGTGCCGGTGCTGTGCGGCGACAATCGCATTTAGCTCGGCCTTGCCGATCGGAAGCGGTATCTGGGATGCCGCTGCACGCTCCAGGATCGAGCGCACCGCGTAAATCTGCGAGACATCTTCCAGAGTCAGCTGCCGCACCGATGCGCCGTGATTGCGCTTGCGCTCGACCAGCCCGAAGCGCTCGAGCTCCATGAACGCCTGCCGCAGCACGTGGCGCTTGGTCTTTAACCGGTCGGCGAGATCTTCTTCGATCAAGCGTGCGCCGGGTGCCAGGCGGCCGAGCACGATGTCTTCCTGCAATGCAGACACTGCTCGCTCCAGCGGGTCAATGATCTCGGAGGGGATATTCATCGCTTACTGCAGCGGACGCGCTATCGCATACGCGTCTTCGACCAAGGTTAGCGTTTGCAGGTTGTCCTGCACGTCGGTTTCGAATGGTTCGCCCGACGCAAGGGCAGCCGCGAAATGCGCGATCGCTGCCGCATAGCTGTCGCCGTAGCCGGCAGCGAGATCCAGTTTGATCAGCTCGTCGCGCCGGCCCTGCAGTCGTACGGTGTCACCTTCAAACAGTGCGGCGCCTTGGGTGCCGATCAACTCAAGCCGGTCCGCAGGCGTTGCGAGTGCGCCCGGTGTCGAGAGGTTGCCGTCGATCACCGCCGAACACCTTTCGCCTTCCAGAAGAATGACGGCATGATCCTCGCCTCGCACGGCGGCGCAGGCGCGACCGGTGCGCGCAGCAACCACGCGCAGCGGGCCCAGCAGCCAGCGCAACACATCCAAGTGGTGAATCAATACCTCGCCGATCAGCAGCCGCTCAAGCTTCACGAAAAACGGCTGCCGCACGAGTTGCGGCCGCACGCCTTGCTCGTTCTGAAGCAACCCCGACGACCGCATCTGCATCAAGCAGGAAACCGGCTCGCCCAGATCACCGGCGTCGATCCAACGCCTGATGACCCGGTACTGCGCGCGAAACCGCCAGTTCTCGTGCACCATTAAGCGCACTTTGCCGGGCACGGCGCGCGCCAGCGCCTCCGCTTCCGCAAGGCTCGGCGCGAGAGGCTTCTGACAAAGAATATGAACGCCTCGATCAGCGGCAAGCAGGCATAGCGCGACGTGTGCGTCCATCGGCGCGGCGATATCGATCGCGTCCGGCCGGACTTCGGCAAGCATCGTGTCAGCGTCGCCGAACACCGCGCGAACGTCGAACTCGCGTGCGCGTGCGGCGGCTTTCTCCTCGCTTGGATCGCAGATTGCGACGACCTCGGCGTTATCGACGCGCTTCCAGCCCGCCAGATGCAATCCGCTGGCGAAGCCTGCTCCTGCCATCGCCACACGCAGCCCGGCCTTCATTGCGAAGCGGGGAAGCGAAAGAGATTTCTGGCGGCTGCATCGTACGACGCCGGATCCGCGCTCCAGCGCGAAGCGAGCTTGAGCGTGCTCGCATAGTCGACGCTATCGGAGTATCTGAGGAACGGCCAGTCGGAACCCCAGACGCACCGCTGCGGCGTAAACGCATCGAGCAGTGCGGCAATGTAGGGATCGGCGTCTTCATGCGGATACGGCTTGCGCGAGAACCGGAAGACGCCAGAGAGTTTGACGTAGTGACCTTCACGGCCCAGCTCGAGCAGAGACGCGAAGCCGGGCTGCGACGGGCCGCGCTCCGGGTCGGGCCGCCCGCAGTGATCGACGACGATCCGCAATCCGGATTTTCTCAGCACCGGCAGAATCTGCGCGAGCTGGTCTTCTTGGGTTTGTACTTGCACGATCTGAGCGCGCTCGCCCAGGACTCCGGCAAGCCACTCGAATTCCGGGGACTGAATCGCGGCAACGCCGTCGTGCATCAGATCGAGGCGTATGCCGACTATCAAGGGGTGCTTCAGCAGCACACGGTCGGTTCGAGCGCGATCGACGCGCACCCGCGCCACGCCGCGTAGCCGTCCCTGCGCGGCTCCGAGCGCATGCAGCAGGCAGGCGTGGTCATAGTCATAACCGGAAGTCGGCTGCACCAGCACCGCCTCGCCCACTCCGTGCGCATCCAGCACGGAAAGGAAACGCTCGATAGTTCCCCACTCGCCGGCGTGCGGCTGATACGTCCCGTGCACGAATGGAAACCGCTGCCGGTCGATGACGTGGGCGTGGCAATCGATCATCCGCGCTTGTCAGAACACCCGGTTCGCCAGCGGCTCGCCACGATAGAAGCGCTGCACGTTGGCGAATAGCGCGCGCATCTTCGTCGTCAACGCATCGCGCGTGCCGGCGGCGATGTGCGGCGTCAGCACGACGTTCCTCAGGCGTGTCAATGGATGGCTCGCCGGAAGCGGCTCGGTTTCGAACACGTCCAGCGCGGCTGCGGCCAAGTGCCCGGACTCAAGCGCAGCGACCAGCGCCACTTCATCGATCAGGCCGCCGCGCGACGCATTGATCAGGTACGCACCGCGCTTCATCTGCGCGATCTGCGCAGCGCCGATCATGTGCCGCGTCTGTGCGGTCAAGGGAATGTGCAAGGTCAGCACGTCCGCGTGCTGCAGCACCTGCTCGAATGATCTGCTCTGCAACCCATCGGCCGACGAAACGTTGGGATCAAAGAAAATTCCTCGAGTGCCGAATGCGCGCAGACGCTCCGCGACCGCCTGCGCGATGCGGCCCATGCCGATGTAGCCGACGGTCAGTCCATTCAGCTCGCGCGACTCCGGCCGCAGTGCATTGATATGAAAGCGCCCCCGGCGCAGTTCACTGTCGGCATACGGCAGCAGCTTCAGCGCCGCGAGAATCAGCAGCACGGTGTGCTCGGCCACGCCGACCGTTGTACCTTCCGGCGTCAGCGCCAGCGGAATGCCGCGCGCCTGCAACTCCTGATGATCGGTAGTGTCCTGCCAGCCGACGCCCTGGTGATGCACGAGGGCAAGCCGCTTCGCCGCATCGATGGCCGGTCTGCGCAGCGGCGTGGCGGCCACGATCACGACTTCGCAGTCGGCAATCTTTGCGCATCGCTCCGCATCGTCGTCGTGCTCCAGCGTGACGAGCTCGAACGAATCCGGCACCGTGCCGCGGATGATCGAATACACCTCGGGCGTTGCATGCGACAAGTACAGAACTCTTCGCATCAATCCAGGTACAGCACGCCTTTGTCAGCCAACAGCTGCTCGAAACCGGGCGGCAGCGCCGCGCCCTTGGCGACCAGCTCCTCCATCGTGGCTTCCTTGGCCTTTATGTCCGCCAGCGCGGCCAGCACGCTTTCGAGCGCATCGCGCGCGACGACGACTACGCCATCCTGATCGCCGATGACGACATCGCCCGCGTTGACCATCACACCGCCGACATAGATGGGCTGGCCAATCTTTCCCGGGCCATCCTTGTGCGGAGAGTTCGGACACAGGCCACGCGCAAACACCGGGATGCCGACCGCATTCAGCCCATCGATGTCGCGCACCAGGCCGTCCGTCACGAGCGCGCAGACGCCTTGATTCTTTGCCATGCCGAGCAGGATGTCGCCGACGACGCTGGCTTCCTCGTACGAATCGGTGGCCACCATCATCACATCGCCGGGCCGTGCGTACTGGATCGCCGCGTACGCAGCCAGGTTATCGCGCGGCCGGCTGTGCACGGTCAGCGCCACGCCGCAAAAGCGCATCGCACGCGTCAGCGGGCGCACCCGATAGTCAAGAGCCCCGCGCCGTCCGTTGGCGTCCACCACCCAGCCGGTAGGTGCTTCGCTCAAACGCTTGACAAGATTTTCCGGGGGGCGCGGAAAGTTGCGGCGAACGGTCAAAGCAGGTGGATTCAACATGTCATTGCTTTCTCAGGCGATACGTCGAGTGGTGACAGGATCGAACAATTGCGCAGAGGCGAGATCGAAAGCGAGCGGCGCGCGCTCGCCGACTTTCGCGGCGACGGTGCGAGGACCGCGCACCAGCACGTCGCCGGACACACCCGGCAGGCGGAACCTGACGATCGTTTCGGCGCCGAGCGGCTCCACCGCGAGCACTTCGCCTTGTACATGCGGCGCCACGCCTTCAATGCGAATGTCTTCCGGCCGTATGCCAAAGACCACTTCTTCGGCTGCGCTCTTTCTTTGGACCGGCAGCGTTGCTTCACCGACGAGCAGGTCATTGCCGTTGAACACACCCGGCAACAGGTTGGTGGGCGGACTGCCGAGAAACGCGGCTACAAACATGTCGGCCGGCTCGCGATACACATCGAGCGGGCTGCCGATCTGCACCACCCTGCCGCCGTTCATGATGCAGATGCGATCGCCCATCGTCATCGCCTCGACCTGGTCGTGCGTGACATAGATCATCGTGGCGCCCAGGCGATGATGCAGCTTGATCAGCTCGCCGCGCATGCCTACGCGCAGTGCCGCGTCGAGGTTCGACAGCGGCTCGTCGAACAGGAAGACCTTCGGGTCGCGCACGATCGCGCGTCCTAGTGCAACACGCTGCCGCTGGCCGCCCGACAGCGCGTGCGGCTTCCTTTTCAGAAGATCCGACAACCCGAGCGTGGCCGCGACGTTCCTGACCCGCTTTTCGATCTCGCTCTTCGCAACGTCGCGCCGCCGCAGCCCGAACGAGAGATTGTCGAATACCGACATGTGCGGATACAGCGCATAGCTCTGGAACACCATCGCGATATCGCGATCCTTCGCAGCGATGTGATTCACGCGCTTGCCGTCGATCGACAAGTCGCCGGAGCTGATCGATTCGAGTCCGGCGACCATGCGCAGCGTGGTGGATTTGCCGCAGCCCGACGGTCCGAGCAGCACCATGAACTCGCCGTGCTCGACGTCGAGATTCACGGCGTCGACCGCAAGCAGGTCGGACCCGGCGTAGCGCTTGGTCAGATCTCGCAGCGAAACAGTTGCCATCTAAGGAGCGACAGCCATTTACTTGACCGCCCCCGCCGTCATGCCCTGAATCAGCTTTTCCGAGAAGAAAATGTAGATCACCACCACTGGAATAATCGCGATCATCAGTCCGGTCGCAATCATTCCGACATCTTCCAGCTGATCGCCCATGAAGCGCTGGATGCCAAGCGGCAGCGTGCGCTTCGCCTCGTCGGTGATCAGAACCACCGCATATAGAAACTCGTTCCACAGCAAAATCGTGTTCAGGATCACGGTCGTCGCGATCGCCGGCATCGCGATCGGCAGGCTCACTTTCCAGAAGATGTGCCACTCCGGATAGCCGTCGATGCGCGCGGCGTCGAACAGATCGGCCGGAATGCGCGCGAAAAAGCTTTCGAGGATGTAGACGGTCAGCGGCAACTGCACCGCGATGTATACCAGGGTCAGCCCGGTCAGGCTGTTGTACAGACCG
>JBGSWY010000032.1:0-6061 GCA_041751715.1 Burkholderiaceae bacterium | reverse complement strand
GCGCACGCCACTGGACCGGATCGAGCGGCGCAGCGATCTGCGGCCGTCGTTCGATGCGCTCGATGACGCCGGCGCCGAGCTGGCGCGCGCACTCGAGATCAATCGCGGGCGCGATGCCGAGCTTGACCTCCTCGTTGCGCGGGTCGCCGCGCTACGGCGCGAGCTGGCCGACTGGAGCAACGTGCTCGCAAAGGCCGCCGGCGACGATGCAGACGAGGCGCCGCCCGACGACTCGTTCGCGGACAATGCACCGTCGGTGCGCTGGATTTCGGTATCGACGCATGGTGCGCAGTTCAACCAGACTCCGCTGGCGCCGGGTCAGGCGCTTGCCCGGGCGCGCGAAGCGCAGCCACAGGCGTGGATCCTGACGTCGGCGACGCTGACGGCGGCCGGGCGGTTCGATCACTATGTAGCGGAGCTTGGAATTGCCGGCACGACCAGCGCGCGCTGGGACAGTCCGTTCGACTTTCCGCGCCAGGCGCTGCTGTATTTGCCGCAATCGATGCCATCCCCTTACGACATCCGCTTCGCGGAGAACGTGGCAGAAGCCGCATGGCCGCTGGTCCGCGCCAATGGCGGCCGCGCGTTCATCCTGTGCACGACGCTGCGCGCGGTCGACAAGGTGGCAGAGCGTTTGCGGCAGCTGATGGCGCTTGACGATCAGGAATTGCCGCTGTTGGTTCAGGGCACCAGCCCGCGGCGCGCGTTGATCGATACCTTTCGCGGCGCCGGCAACGCGGTCCTGATCGGCAGCATCAGCTTCTGGGAGGGGATCGACATCCGTGGCGATGCGCTGTCTCTGGTGGTGATCGACAAGCTGCCTTTTGCGCCGCCGGACGATCCGGTGGTCGAAGCGAAGATTCGGTACCTGCGAAAAACGAAGCGCAATCCATTTAACGACTATCAGCTGCCGCAAGCGATCATGTTGATCAAGCAGGGTGTCGGCCGGTTGATTCGCGATGAAGCGGACCGCGGCGTACTGATGATTCTCGATGAACGGGTGCTGACGAAGTCGTACGGGAAGATCGTCCTCGCCAGCCTGCCGCCGTTCGCGCGAACTCGCAGCGAGGCTGAAGCGGTCGAGTTCCTGACGGGCCGGACAGCGGGTTGACGAGCTGGTCGATCAGCGCAGCACCGACTCGTGTTCGGAGTTCTGCGCAGTCAAAATCAATTGCCTGCAGGCGCTGGCCCTGATGGCCAGTGTTCGCTGACGCGCACCATCTGCAGTTCGTCCTGCAGCACGCCGTCCACGAGCATGAAGCCGCGCTCGAGTCCGAATCGTTCGAAGCCTGCGCCTTCGTACAGCGCGATGGCCGGCACATTCAGCGCGTTGACGCCAAGATTGACCTGGCGCACGCCATCCATCGAAAAAGCGTATTTCAGCGCTTCGGCAACGAGCAGGCGACCCGCACCCTTGCCGCGAACTTCGGGCGCGACATACATGCCCCAGATAAACGCCTTGTGTTTCAGCCGCGGCATTGTCTCGCGCTGAATGCCGACGACACCTACCAGGCTGGATTCCCTGAACGCACCGAACATCGCGCGACCCGCGCCGGCCGCCAGGCGCCCGGCAATGACGTCAGACGGCGTTTCGCATTCCTCTTCGTAGCTTGAAGCGAAGGCGGTCGAGCATTCCTGCAAGCCGCGCAACCTGAGCGCCTGAAATGCGACAGCATCTGCCGGGGAGAGCATGCGGACTTTCATTGCTAACTCATCTCTCGCAGCCATACGCAATCAAGCCGGCCATCGACCGGCGGGCTGCAGACTTGTCGAAATCCTTCGCTATCGCTTCCGGCTGCGCAGATACCTGCTGTCGGGAAAATTGAGCGCCAGCACGCGCTCGGCGTCGGCCTGCAGATCCTTCATCTGCAATTCTTCATAGGAGCGCGCGATGATCGATAGCGCTTCTTCAGTGGCGGGTGTCCGCTGGAAATTCCGCACAACGGTTTGTGCGCGCTGGATCGCTGCCAGATAGGCCATCCGTGTGAAGTAGTAACGCGCAATGTTGACCTCCGATTGCGCCTGCGAATTGACCAGATAGGTCATGCGCGCGCGCGCGTCCGAGGAGTACTTGCTGTCGGGATAGCGCGTTACCAGGTCCTTGAACGCATCGAATCCTTCGCGCGTCGCCTTTGCATCGCGCTCCGAAAGGTCCGGCGCGATGAAGCGGCCGAGGAATCCCATGTCTTCGTTGAACGAGGCGAGCCCTTTCAGGTAGTACATGTAATCGACATTCGGGTGATTCGGGTATTGGCGAATGAAGCGGTCGGCGGCCTGAATCGCCTGCGCGCTTTCGCCTTCCTTGTAGTACGTGTACGAGATTTCCATCAGCGCCTGCTGGGCGTGGCGGCCGAACGGATAACGCGATTCCAGCTTTTGATAAAGCTCCCGCGATCGCTTCCAGGCACCGGTGTTCAGCTCGGTCCGCGCCTCGGAGTAAAGCTGGTCAGCATCCCATTTGGCGGTTTCATCAGTCGTGCCCCAATTGATCCCGAGCCAACTGCAGCCACCAAGAGCGGCCGCAAACAGAACCATCGCCAGCGTTGGGACGATGTGTGCGAAGGGCTGCGATCGATGCACGTTCATGTTGATCAGACCGGGGTTACGACATGTTCCAGTATATCGTTGGCTCGATGTCCTCCGAGAGCCTCGAAGACAGTGACGACGCGCAGCCCCCGGCTGCGCCGCGGACGTTCCGCGTCGACGATCGCTACGTCGGTGAGCGGTTGGACAAGGCGCTGGCGCAATTGATTCCGGACATCTCGCGCAGCCGTTTGCAGCAGTGGGTCAGCGCAGGCGCGGTGCGTGTGAACGGTGCGGCGGTCAAGGTGCGCCATGCACTGGCCTTCGGCGACGTGATCGAGCTCGAGCCGCAGCCCGCGCCCGCCGCAGCCGCTTATGCACCGCAGCCGATGCCGCTGGATATCGTGTTCGAGGACGATGCGATTCTGGTTCTGAACAAGCCTCCGGGACGGGTGGTGCACCCGGGCGCCGGCAACTGGTCAGGGACTTTGCTGAACGGACTGCTGGCGTACGCACCTGCGCTTGCGGACGTGCCGCGCGCCGGGATCGTGCATCGGCTCGACGCCGATACTTCGGGCCTGATGGTGGTGGCCAGGACACTGGCGGCGCAAGCGAATCTGGTTCGTCAGTTGCAAAGCCGGACAGTCACACGCGAATACTGGGCAGTGGTGCTCGGTGAGCCGCCGTTGCGCGGTGTGATCGACGCTGCGATCGGGCGCGATCCGCGCAATCCGTTGCGCTTCAAGGTCAGCACGGCGACGTCTGCCAAGCCGGCCCGCACACATTACGCACGGGTCGACACTGTCCGCGTTAACGGAGCTGATATTTCATGGCTGGCATGCCGTTTGGAGACCGGTCGCACCCATCAGATTCGAGTGCACCTGGAGCATCTGAGTCATCCGCTGATCGGCGATCCGACATATCGGCGACGGCTGCCGCCGCGCGACGATCTTGCCGCCGGTTGGAAAGCGTTTGATCGGCAGGCGCTGCATGCGTGCCGGCTGAGCCTGGATCATCCGGTCAGCAATCAACGGCTAACGTGGTTCCATCGTCCCGCGCCGGATCTCTTGCACCTGATGAGCGAGTTCGGCTTTGGTCCGCTCGATATTGCCAGCAACGCATTTACATGAGCGAGCAATGGATTCGACCCGACTGGCCCGCGCCTGCGCACGTGCACGCATTGATCACGACGCGCGTCGGTGGTGGGTCTCGCGGGCCGTACGGCGTGCCTCCGCACGATCGCGGCGGTATGAACGTCGGGCTTGCCAGCGGCGATAACGTTGATCACGTGATGGCCAATCGTGCCCGCTTGCGAGCAGCGTTGCCCGCCGAGCCGCGTTGGCTCAAGCAGGTGCACGGTGCGGCCGTTATCGACGCAGCGCGAGTCGAACCCAATTTGGCCGAAGCAGCCGACGCATCCCTAACCGCCGCGCCGCACGTGGTCTGCGTTGTGTCGATAGCCGATTGCATGCCGGTGCTTCTTGCCGACAACGCGGGTCGCTGCGTCGGCGTTGCACACGCCGGATGGCGCGGCCTTGCGTCCGGCGTCATTCAGGCAACGGTGCAAGCGATGCGTCAGCGCCTCGGAAGTAGTGAAGCCGAACTGATCGCCTATCTCGGGCCGGCCATCGGCCCGCGGCATTTTGAAGTGGGTCCTGAAGTGCTCGATGCAATGCGAATTCGCCTGCCCGATGCTGGGCGCGCCTTTGTGCCGACCTCGCAGGGTAAGTATCTAGCCGATTTGTTCGAACTCGGACGCCAGGCGCTGTGTCAGGCCGGCCTCAAGCGCATTGATGGCGGCGATGACTGCACATTCAGCGATCCGGCGCGGTTTTACAGCTTCCGCCGCGATCGAATCACCGGACGCCACGCGGCCCTGATTTGGCTCACTGAGCGGCGCGTTTGATTATCATCAACGTTCTGTTCTCCCTCTTCCCTCCGGAGAGCGATCGAAGGTGAGCAAAATGGCAACTACAACCGGCACGACAGCAACCCGCCGCCCGCGCAAGCAGCCTGCTCGCCGTGTCAACCCTGTGCGGCGCGACGGCGCATCGCCGAAGGCGGCCCCTGCGAATGGGGCGCCGAGTTCGATGCCGGCGCAATATGTACTGCCGCCATCGGCTGAGCAGGTGATACAGCTGCAACAGGACTACTTCTCGCAGCTCGCGATGCTCTGGACCAATTTTTTTAAGCACCCCGAAAAGTCGGCGGAGCCGATCAAGGATTCGCGCTTTTCCGATCCGGCGTGGCAGAGCAATTCGCTGGCGTCGTTCTACGCACGGGCGTACCTGCTGAATTCGGATTTCATGAATCGCCTGGCCGATACCGTCGAGGCCGATCGCAAGACCAAGCAGCGTGTCAAGTACGCGGTATCGCAATGGGTCGACGCCGCGTCGCCGTCGAATTTCCTGGCGACCAATCCGAAAGCGCAGCAGATGCTGCTCGAATCGCGCGGCGAAAGCCTGCGATCGGGTCTCGACAATCTGATGAAGGACATGCAGCGCGGCCGCATTTCGCAGACCGACGAGTCCGCGTTCGAAGTCGGCCGCAATGTTGCCACCAGCGAAGGCGCGGTCGTGTTCGAAAACGCGCTGTTCCAGCTGATTCAGTACAAGCCGCTGACGGCACAGGTATATGCGCGTCCCTTCGTGCTGGTGCCGCCGTGCATCAACAAGTACTACATCCTTGACCTGCAGCCGGAGAATTCGTATATCCGCCATGCCGTCAGCAACGGCCACACGGTGTTCGTCGTGTCGTGGAAGAACCCGCATCAGCCCGAGTCGAAACTGACCTGGGATGACTATCTGGAGCAGGGCGCGATCCAGGCGCTGCACGTCGCACAGCAGATCAGCGGGCAGAAACAAGTCAATGCGCTCGGCTTCTGCGTCGGCGGCACGATCCTCGCCACCGCGCTCGCAGTGATGCATGCGCGCGGTGAAACACCTGTATCGAGCCTGACGATGATGACCGCGTTGCTCGACTTCGAAGACGCCGGCCTGCTTGATATCTTCATCGACGAACACCAGGTGCAACAACGCGAACAAACGCTCGGCAAGGGCGGTCTGATGCCGGGCCGCGAGCTGGCGATCACGTTCAACAACCTGCGCTCGAACGATCTGGTCTGGAACTACGTCGTCAACAATTACCTGCAGGGCAAGCAGCCCCCCGCATTCGATCTGCTGTACTGGAACGGCGACAGCACCAATCTGCCCGGACCGATGTACGCCTGGTATCTGCGCAACATGTACCTCGAAAACAATCTGCGCGTGCCGGGCAAGCTCGTCTGCTGCGGCGAGCGCATCGACTTGAATTCGATCAAGGTGCCGACATACGTGTTCGCGGCGCGCGAAGACCATATCGTGCCGTGGAAGGCTGCATATGCGTCGGCGCGGTTGTTGCCGGGCACGGGGAAAGCCGCAGGTTTGCGCTTCGTCCTGGGCGCGAGCGGCCATATTGCCGGCAGCATCAATCCGCCGTCGAAGAACAAACGCAGCTACTGGACCCGCGCAGACGGCAAGTTGCCTGCCGATCCCGAAGC
>JBGSWY010000031.1:0-3763 GCA_041751715.1 Burkholderiaceae bacterium | reverse complement strand
GAATCCGGTCGCGCTGCCGCTGCTCGCGGCCATGGGGATTTTCTATGCGTGGCACGTGCCGCCCTTGTATGCGGCGGCGCTTTCCGACCCGCTCGTCTATTGGTTGATGCAAGCCTCGCTACTCGCGAGCGCGACCTGGTTCTGGGCCAGTGTGTTCCGGCCGGCAACATCTCCCGCCACCGCGCTGCTGGCTATCCTGGCGACCGCAGCGCTGATGGGTCTGCTCGGGGCACTGCTCACGTTTGCGCCGCGGCCACTGTACGTTGCGCATCTGGTTGCGCCCTACGCCTTCGGACTGACGCCGCTCGACGATCAGCGGCTGGCCGGGCTGATCATGTGGGTGCCGGCGCTTGTCCCTTATCTTGTGCTGGCTGGTTTAGCCGCACGGCGCTGGTCGAATAGCCTGGCGCGTGCCGACGCAGGCGCACGGCCGTGATCACGGCGGTCAAAGCGCTTCATATCGTCGCGCTCATCATCTGGTGCGCCGGATTGTTCGCGTTGCCGCTGATGCTCACCAAGCACCATCCGCAGCATTCGCAGACTGCGTATGCACGGTTGCGCGAGCTGTCGCAGTTCACCTACACCGCCCTGTCAACGCCGGCCGCCATCATCGCGATCGTGGCCGGAACCGCGCTGATCTTCATGCGCGGTGTGTTCGAGCCGTGGATGTTCGCGAAGCTGGCGGCTGTCGGCTTGCTGGTCTGCCTGCATGCCTGGCAGGGGCATTCGCTGATAAAAATGGGCGAGACCGCGGGACAACAGGAGCCCCCACGCGCCGGACTGATGCTCGTGCTCGCCATTGCCATGATGGCCCTCGCGCTCGTGCTGGTGCTGGCCAAGCCGTCGTTTTCTGCCACCCATTTTCCCGAATGGCTGACGGTGCCGCGCGACCGTCAATTGCCGGTGGACGAGACCCCGACCTGGTAATGAAAGACCAGTTTCCCGCCATGCCAGCCGGTGAAACCGGTAAATCCCGCGGCCAGCAGCGACAGCAGCAACCCGTAGGGCAACACCGCCTGCTCGTAACCGGTCAGACGCAAACCCCAGTTGGCGCCGATGATCGACAACAACATTACCGCGATCACGAAATGCGTCCAGCTCGCCGCGCGCACCCGGATGCCGGGCACGAGCAGCAGCTCGACGGTCCCCGAAATGCCGGCCGCCAGGCCCATCAGGAAAGCCATGCCGCTCGCCCACAACCCGGCGCGCGCCCAGAAGACATCGCCGGTCCACCAGTAGAAGCCATCGGCGCCGAGGGTGCAAAACACGAGTGCAATCGGGAACGCGACCAGCATCGCGTGCACCGGGTGACCGGCGATCGCAATCTTCGAATCGGTGCGATGGAAGTGCGGCTTCGCACTGATCGGATCGACCACCTGCTGCGGTTCGGTATCGGCCATGCGGATTCGTCCTTGAAGAGTTGCCGGAAGTCGGTGTCGCAACCGGTGTTCCTGTTCATCCCCGTCACACCGGTGCTGGCCGGTTGCGCCGAGTCGCTTTCGACCCTGGCGCCGGCCGGCCCGGCGGCCGAGGCGATCGCCGGCCTGTGGTGGGCAATGCTAGCCGGATCGGGCGTGATTTTCCTGCTCGTCATGGTGTTGCTCGCGATGGGCTTCCGGCGGCGCACCGCACCGGTGAATCCGAGTGAACGAACCTGGCTGGTGGGTGGCGGACTCGTCTTTCCGACGGTCGTGCTGGCCGCACTGCTCGCGTTCGGTCTCGTCATTGGAGAGCGCCTGCTGGCCGGCAGCCGCGGCGATCTGGTGACGGTGCAGGCGCACGCCGCGCAATGGACCTGGACCTTTCGCCAGAACGGCGCGCACGCGCCGATCGAACGCGTGGGCACGCTCGACATTCCCGCCGGCCGACCGGTCGACGTACGAATCTCGAGCGCCGATGTGATCCACAGCTTCTGGGTGCCGCGCCTGGCCGGCAAGCTCGATGCGATTCCCGGCAAGATCAATACGCAGCGGATCGAAGCGTCTCAACCCGGCGTCTATGCGGCGCAATGCGCCGAATACTGCGGCGTCGGTCACGCCGGCATGCGCTTCCGGGTCGTGGTGCACGATGCGGCCGGCTGGGCCGCGTTTCTGAATGGCGGCGGTCAGTGACCGCACTGAGCCTGCATCGCGCCCTCGATGCGATCTGGAGCGCGCCGCCCGGATGGCGCGGCGCAATCGTGACGGTCAATCACTCCGACATCGGCCGCCGTTTCATCATCGTTGCGTTTTGCTTCTTCGCGGTCGGCGGCGTGCTTGCAATGCTGATGCGCGCGCAGCTGGCCACGCCGGACAGCGCCTTTGTCGGCCCCGAGATCTACAACCAGCTGTTCACGATGCACGGAACATTCATGATGTTCCTGTTCGCGATTCCGATGTTCGAAGGGCTCGCGCTCTACATGCTGCCCAAGATGCTGGGCAGCCGCGACATGGCGTTCCCGCGCCTTTCCGCGTTCGGCTGGTGGTGCTATCTGTTCGGTGGCGCGATCCTGCTGTTCTCCGTGCTGGTCGGGCTGGCGCCCGACAGCGGCTGGTTCATGTACACGCCGCTGTCGGGGCGCACCTATTCGCCGGGTATCAATGCGGACTTCTGGCTGATCGGAGTCACGCTGGTCGAAGTGTCTGCGGTCGCCGCGGCGGTCGAGATCATGGTGTCGGTGTTGAAGGTGCGCGCGCCCGGAATGTCGCTCGACCGGATGCCGATTTTCGCGTGGTATCTGCTGGTGACGGCGCTGATGATGCTGGTCGCGTTTCCGCCGCTGATCATGGGATCGGTGCTGTTGGAAGTAGAACGCGCATTCAACTGGCCGTTTTTCGAAGTCGCGCGCGGCGGCGATCCGCTGCTCTGGCAGCATCTGTTCTGGCTGTTCGGACACCCGGAGGTCTACATCATCTTTCTGCCGGCCGCCGGCGTCGTCTCGACCGTGCTGCCGGTGATGGCGCGCACCCGGCTGTTCGGCTACGGCTGGATCGTCGCCGCCATCCTCGCGCTCGCATTTTTCAGCTTCGGCCTGTGGGTGCACCACATGTTCACGGTCGGCATTCCGCACATGGCGCTCGGTTTTTTCTCGGCGGCGTCGACGCTGGTGGCGATCCCGACCGGGGTGCAGATCTTTGCCTGGCTCGCAACTTTGTGGGCCGGCAAGCCGCAGTTGAAGCTGCCGATGCTCTACCTGATCGGTTTTTTCGTCGTATTCGTGGTGGGCGGACTGACCGGCGTCATGCTCGCGATGGTGCCGTTTAACTGGCAGGCGCACGACACCGCGTTCGTCACCGCGCATCTGCACTACGTGCTGGTCGGCGGCTTCATCTTTCCGATGCTGGCCGCGGCCCACTACTGGCTGCCGCATTTCACCGGCAACCGGCCCTCGTTCAGGCTCGGCGAAACGGCGTTCTGGCTGATCTTCGTCGGTTTCAATCTGACGTTCTTCCTGATGCATCTGACTGGTCTGCTCGGCATGCCGCGCCGGGTCGACACCTACCCAGCCGATGCCGGCTGGACCTGGCTCAACCTGCTGTCGTCGTTCGGCAGCTTCGTGATGGCATTCGGCTTCGCGCTGTTCGCGATCGATGTCGCGCTGCAGTTTTTTCACGGCCGGCGCGCCGCGCGCAACCCGTGGCAGGCGGGCACACTCGAGTGGGCGATGATGACGCCGCCGGTCACTTACAACATTGCAAGTCAGCCGCACGTGGCCGACCGCGATCCGCTCGATTCCGCGGACAACGTCGCGGCCTCGCTGGCGCGCGGCGATGGCTACCTCGGA
>JBGSWY010000030.1:0-19924 GCA_041751715.1 Burkholderiaceae bacterium | reverse complement strand
ACCTGGACCATTCCGGCGGGGCGTGTCGGCAACAAGCTGCCGATCGAAATCGTGTCGGAGCGCTGGTACTCACCCGATCTGATGCTCGTTGTCTCGTCGATCCGTTCCGACCCACGGTCGGGCGAGCGCATCTATCGACTGGAAAACCTCAGGCGCGAAGAACCGGGCGCGGAGTTGTTCAAGGTGCCGGCGGACTACGAGTTAAGGACGGCGTCGCGCGCGAAGACTGAACACAGATAGCAGCAGCGGTCTTTAACCAGCGCGCCCGGCGACCTGTCGCTTTAACACCGGTGCCAGATACTGCCCGGTGTAACTCTGCGTGTTCGCCGCGATCACTTCCGGCGCGCCGGTTGCGATGATCTGCCCGCCACCGTCGCCGCCTTCCGGGCCGAGATCGACCACCCAGTCCGCGGTCTTGATCACGTCGAGGTTGTGTTCGATCACGATCACCGTGTTGCCGGAATCGCGCAGCTGATGTAGCACTTTCAGCAGCAGCGCGATGTCGTGAAAGTGCAATCCGGTGGTCGGCTCGTCCAGGATGTACAGCGTGCGGCCGGTGTCGCGCTTTGAAAGCTCGAGCGACAGCTTGATGCGTTGCGCCTCGCCGCCCGACAGCGTGACCGCGCTCTGGCCCAGCTTGATGTAGCCGAGCCCGACGGCAAGCAGCGTCTGCAGCTTGCGCGCGATGCTCGGCACGGCGCTGAAAAACCCGGCCGCATCTTCGACCGTCAGGTCAAGCACGTCGGCAATGTTTTTGCCCTTGTAATGCACTTCGAGCGTTTCGCGGTTGTAGCGCTCGCCGTGGCAGATATCGCACGGCACGTAAATGTCGGGCAGAAAATGCATCTCCACCTTGATCACGCCGTCGCCCTGGCACGTCTCGCAGCGTCCACCCTTGACGTTGAATGAGAACCGGCCGGCTTCGTAACCACGTTCGCGTGCCGTCGGCGTTTCGGCAAACAGTTCGCGGATCGGCGTGAACAGTCCCGTGTAGGTCGCCGGATTCGAGCGCGGCGTGCGGCCGATCGCGCTCTGATCGACGCTGATGACCTTGTCGAGATTTTCGAGACCGTCGAGAGTCACGTAAGGTGACGGCTCGGCGGATGAGCCATACAAATGCCGCGCGACGGCGGCGTACAGCGTGTCGTTGATCAAGGTCGACTTGCCGGAACCCGAGACGCCGGTGATGCACGTCAGCAACCCGACCGGAATTTCGAGCGTGACGTTCTTCAGGTTGTTTCCGCTCGCGCCGGCGAGCGTGAGCCAAGTCGTAAACGGCGGCGTACGGTCGTCCGGAATTTCGATCTGCCGGCGGCCGGACAAATACTGTCCGGTCAGCGAGTTCGGATCGTCGAGCACGTCGTCAAATGTGCCTTGCGCAATGACCTCGCCGCCGTGCACACCCGCGCCCAGGCCCATATCCACCAGGTAATCGGCAGCGCGAATCGCATCCTCATCGTGTTCGACCACGATCACCGTGTTGCCGAGGTCGCGCAGGTGTTTGAGAGTGTCGATCAGGCGGCCGTTGTCGCGCTGATGCAGGCCGATAGACGGCTCGTCGAGCACGTACATCACGCCCGTTAGGCCGGAGCCGATCTGAGACGCCAGCCGGATGCGCTGCGACTCGCCGCCCGATAACGTTTCGGCCGAGCGGTCGAGTGACAAATAGTCCAGCCCGACATTGACCAGGAAGCGCAGGCGCGACCCGATCTCCCGGGTGATCTTGTCGGCGATCTCCTTCTTGGAGCCGGAAAAGGCAAGCCGCTCAAAGTATCCAAACGCTTCGTGCAGTGGCGCGGCGGCGATCTGGTAAATCGCGCGCTGCTCGGCCCCTTCGCCGATGAACACGTTGCGCGCCTCGCGCCGCAGCCGCGTTCCCTCGCACACCGGGCACGCATGATGACCGCGCAGCTTGCCGAGCTCCTCGCGCACGACCAGCGAATCCGTTTCGCGAAACCGCCGTTGCAGATTCGGAATCACCCCTTCGAACGGATGCCGCCGCAATATCTTGCGGCCGCGCTCATTGGTGTAGGTGAACGCCAGTTCCGTTTCGCCTGAGCCGTGCAAAACGACGTTGCGCGCCGCTTCCGGCAGTTGCTCGAACGGCATGTCGATGTCGAACCCATAGTGCTGCGCCAGCGTCGCAAGCATCTGGTAGTAATACTGGTTGCGCTGATCCCAGCCCTTGATGGCGCCGCTGGCAAGCGAAAGCTCGGGATGCGCCACGACGCGACTTTCGTCGAAGTACTCGACATGACCGATACCGTCGCACGCTTCGCACGCGCCCATCGGGTTGTTGAATGAAAAAAGTCTGGGTTCGAGCTCGGACAACGAGTAGTCGCATTCAGGACAGGAAAAGCGACTTGAGAACAGCGTCTCGCGTCCGTCGTCGAGATCGAGCAGCAGCGCTCGGCCGTCAGCCAGTCGCAGCGCAGTCTCAAACGATTCGGCCAGCCGCTGCTTGGCATCGGTGCGCACCTTCAGGCGATCGACCACAATGTCGAGCGAGTGCTTCTCGGTCTTCTTCAACGGCGGCAGGTCACCGGCTTCCACGATCGCGCCGTCGATTCTGAAACGCACGAACCCCTGAGTCTGCATGTCGTCGAAAAATTCGACGAACTCGCCCTTGCGCTCACGCACCACCGGCGCCAGCAACATCACTCGCGTGTCCGGCCGCAAACCGAGCGTGGTATCGACCATCTGCGACACACTCTGCGATTGCAGCGGCAAATGGTGATTCGGGCAATATGGAGTGCCGACCCGCGCGTACAGCAGGCGCAGATAGTCATGGATCTCGGTTACGGTGCCCACCGTCGAACGCGGATTATGTGAGGCCGCTCGCTGCTCGATCGAAATCGCCGGAGATAATCCTTCGATCAGATCGACGTCGGGCTTTTCCATCAGCTGCAAAAACTGGCGCGCGTAGGCCGACAGCGATTCGACGTAGCGACGCTGGCCCTCGGCGTACAGCGTGTCGAATGCGAGCGACGATTTGCCGGAGCCCGACAGCCCGGTGATCACGATCAGCCGATGCCGCGGCAGATCGAGGTCGATATTCTTCAGGTTGTGCGTGCGGGCGCCGCGGATACGGATCGCGCTCATTGCTGCTTCATTGCTACGGATGATGCGTTTCAGAAGGGCAACTTGTTACTATAACTACAAACGCATACGCGGCCCGACTGATGCAAACCTCCGCCGCGCAGACCGCGCCCATTCCTTCCCGCATGACCGCGCTCGAAATCCGAGCGAGCGTTTCGCTGGCATCGATCTTTGCTTTGCGGCTGTTGGGGTTGTTCTTGATCCTGCCCGTGTTTGCGGTCTACGCGCAGTCGATCCCAGGCGGAACCGACGCCGCGATGGTCGGACTGGCACTCGGAATTTACGGGCTGACCCAGGGCTTGCTGCAGATTCCGTTCGGCGCAGCCAGCGATCGCTGGGGACGCAAGCCGGTGATTGCCATCGGCCTGATCGTGTTCGCTGCAGGCAGCTTCATCGCGGCGCTGGCGACCGATATCTTATGGACGATCATTGGGCGGGCAATTCAAGGCGCGGGCGCAATTTCAGCGGCGGTGACCGCGTTCATTGCCGATGCCACGCGTGACGAGCACCGGACCAAGGCGATGGCGTTGGTTGGTGCGTCGGTCGGACTGACGTTCGCCGCCTCCCTGGTGCTTGCGCCGTTGCTGTATGACGTGATCGGAGTCAAAGGTCTCTTTGCAACGACCGGCGTGCTCGTAGTTGCGGCGATCGGTGTGCTGATATGGATCGTGCCGCCGGCTCCGCCGAAGATGCTGCATGCCGGTCGGCACGACGCGCGCACGACGTTATTCGATCCGCAACTGCTGCGGCTTAACGCCGGCATCTTTGCACTGCATACCGTTTTAATGGCGATGTTCGTCGTCATCCCGGGTCTGCTGATTGAAAGCGGTGGGCTGCCGCTTTCCGGGCACTGGAAGGTCTACCTGCCGGTGGTGCTGCTGTCGTTCGCGCTGATGATGAAGCCGCTGATGCTCGCCGAGCGCCGCGCGTTCATACGGCCGTTGTTTATTGGATCGATCGTGCTGGTGTTGATTGCGCAATTGGGCTTTTGGCTGCGCGGCGATTCGCTCGGCTGGCTGACGCTATGGCTGCTGCTTTTCTTCACCGGCTTCAATGTTCTCGAAGCGTGCCTGCCTTCCCTGGTGTCGCGCATTGCGCCGGTATCTGCCAAGGGTTTTGCGTTGGGCATCTACAATACGGCGCAGGCGTTAGGACTGTTTGCCGGCGCCGCACTCGGCGGCGTTATTGTTGCGCAGTGGGGATCTGAAGCAGTGTTCGTTTTTGCTGCGATCGTGATGGCGGCGTGGTGGCTGATTGCGCTCGGCATGCGCGAAGTTCCAGGATGGCAGACACTGAGCCGTTACCGATTTAATGAGAAAAACTTAGTCAGGAGGCGCGATGGCATCCGTCAACAAGGTGATACTGATCGGCAATCTCGGGCGCGATCCTGAGACACGCTATACGGCCGACGGCGCGGCAATCACGAACATCACGATCGCCACCTCCGATCGCTGGAAGGACAAGGCGACCGGCGAAATGAAGGAAGCCACCGAATGGCACAGGATTGCGTTTTTCGGGCGGCTCGCCGAGATCGCCGGTGAGTATCTAAAGAAGGGCCGCCCGGTCTACGTCGAAGGCAGGTTGCGCACTCGCAAGTGGCAGGACAAGGAAGGCCAGGATCGCTACACGACCGAGGTGATCGCGGACAACATGCAGATGCTGGGCTCGCGCGAAGGCATGGGCGGCGCAACCGGCGGCGATTTTGAAGGCGGCGATGAGTCTCGTGCGCCGGCGCGCTCCAGCCCGGCATCGAGCAGTGCACGGCCTGCGAGCAAGTCGACGCCGAGTGTTGCCGAAATGGACGACGATATTCCGTTTTAAGCGACGCTCCTCGTGTGCGAGGACCGCTGCGCGGTCGCACGTGCACTCGTCGCGATTGGTTTGGCGCCGCTCCTTCGGAGCGGCCGCGCGGAGCGGCGCAGTACAAAGGCAAGCGGGCCCCTCACTTCGATCGCCGATCACCGGTCACCTATTCCATGGACCTGAGTTACTTCCCCGATTGGCCGCTCGACTGGCCCACCGCTATTCCGGTAGCGGTTCTCGCGCTGTTCGCCGCGGCTGCCGGCGAGGCCGCGGCGCGCTGGCTGCGTGTTCCGCGGCTGCTCGGTTATCTGGCAGCGGGCGCATTGTTCGGCGCCGGCGGCTATGTGTTGCAGCTGCTGAAAATCGACGAGCTGCCAATTCCGACGCTGCAATTTGCGATGAACTTCGCTGCGGCGGTGATTCTGTTCGATGTCGGCCAGCGCGTGTCCTTCGGATGGGTGCGGCGCAATCCGGCGCTGCTCGGCGCCAGTGTGCTCGAAAGCGTGTTGACGTTCGCTGCCGTCTACTTCGTGCTTCAGATATTCGACATCGCGCCGCTGGCAGCAGCGCTGATCGCGGCGATCAGCATGTCGACTTCGCCGGCGGTGGTGCTGGCGGTCACGCGCGAAATGCGGGCGCAGGGCCAGGTGACCGAACGTACGCTGCTGCTGACCGCTCTGAATTCGATTTACGCGGTGGTGTTGTCGACCTTGCTGCTGGCGTGGGCGCGCGTGCAGACACGTGGCGTGCTGGACGACTATCTGCTGCATCCGGCGTATTTGATCTTCGGCTCCCTGGCGCTGGCTGCCGTGGGTGCGCGATTGTTCCTGCTGGTGGTCGGCTTTGTCGGCCGCGATCGGGCGGCGCAGATCATGGTGATGCTCGCCGTCGTGTGGATCGTGTTTGCAAGTGCGGTCGCGTTGAAGCTGTCGCCGCTGCTGGCGTTGCTGGCGTGCGGCGCGTTCGTGCGTACGTTCGACGACCAGCGGCTATTGGCGACCACGGATTTCGGGCTGGCGTCCGGCGTAGCGATCGCACTGTTCTTCGCGCTGTCAGCCGCGATCGTCGACGGCAGTGTGCTGTTTGCCGCCTGGCTGCCTGCGCTTGCCTTGGTCGTCGTGCGCGCTATTTGCAAAATCGGCGCGGTCGCAGCATTCGCCCCGCTGACCGGGATCACCTGGCGCAAGGGAGTCATGACCGGCTTGGGGCTATTGCCGATGTCGGCGCTGGCGTTAATGTTGACGCAGGAAATATCGCTGCTCAATCCGCAGCTGGGTGCGCAGACCAACGCGGTGCTGCTGTTAAGCGTCGTGATTCTGCAAGTCGTCGGCGCATTGACCCTGATGTTTGCCTTGCGCTCGAGCGATGAAGCGCGAACCGATAGAGCTGGAAGATGACTGCAACACCACCGACGATCGCGAGAACAATCAGCACCGATGCTGTCAAGGCAGAAGGTGCGCTGGCGTTCAAATCGTCCGATCTGCTGACATTGGGGGTCGAGCTCGAATTGCAGCTGATCGATCGCCGTACCGGCGATCTGACGCGCGCCGCATCCGACCTGATCGCGCTGGTGTCGAAAAAACCGTTTCCCGGCGAGATCAAGCCCGAGATTACCGAGAGCATGCTCGAGATCAGCACGTCGGTGCAGCGCTCGTTCGCGCCGTTAATGGCCGAGTTGATCTCGATGCGCAACGCGCTGGTCATCGGCGCCGATCGGCTCGATATCGAAGTCGCCGGCGGCGGCACACACCCGTTCCAGCGCTGGTATGACCGGCAGATTTACGATCGCCCGCGCTTCCGGCACGTCGCCGGTTTGTATGGCTATCTGGCGAAGCAGTTCACCGTGTTCGGCCAGCACGTGCACGTCGGCTGCGAAAACGGAACGCAGGCGCTATGGCTGCTGCATCAGCTGTCCGCCTATATTCCGCAGTTCATCGCGCTGGCGGCGGCGAGCCCGTACTTTCAGGGCGTCGACACGTCGTACGACTGTTCGCGCCTGAACAGCGTCTATGCGTTTCCCTTATCAGGCCGCGCCCCGTTCGTCACCGACTGGCCGGCGTTCGAGCGCTTCTTCGCCAAGCTGAAAGCGCTCGGCGTGGTCGAGAGCATGAAAGATTTCTACTGGGATATCCGCCCGAAGCCCGAGTTCGGAACGATCGAAGTGCGCGTGTTCGATACGCCGCTGACGGTTGAGCGCGCTGCCGTGCTTGCCGCCTATGTGCAGACCATATGCCGCATGCTGCTGGAGAATCCGGTACCGCCCGAGAGCGAAGACATCTATCTGACGTACAACTACAACCGCTTCCAGGCGTGCCGGTTCGGCCTCGAGGGACAGGTGATCAATGGCGCCACTGGCGCGATCCGGCCATTGCATCAGGACGTGCTCGCCACTCTCGACGCCTGCCGCCCGTTTGCGCGCGAGCTCGAATCGATCGATGCGATGGACGAGATCGAACGCTGGGTGCGCACCGACGGCAACGACGCGCGCTGGCAGCGCGAAACATTCCAGCAGCGGCATTCGATGTCGGAGTTGATCCTGAAGTCGGCCGATCGCTGGCGCGGTACGCCGCTGCACGGGCGTGACGTGGCGTATGAGCGCGTGCCGACGTTAGCCCGACAGCAGCGATAGCGTGATGGGCGCATGCGGCTGAAGCGAATTCTTCTAGTCGCTTGGCTCGGAGTTCTATGCGCCAGCGCGGTGCCATCACGTGCGAGCTCAGTGGAGTCTGCGCCGCGCGAAATTGACTGGACTGGCGACTTCGCTGCGTTGTTGGCCGGGCTCGCTCGCAACTACGCCAACTTCGAGTACACCCTGACGGATCGACGCGTTGATCTCCCGGCATTTGCCGCTAGATACCGCGCCGCTTTAGCCGAAGCGCGTTCGGACAGCGAGCGACGCCGGCTGTTCGAACGCTTCGTGCGCGATCTGCGTGATCCGCATGTCTCGATCGACTGGAGCGCGCCCGCAACGGATCCGCCGGGCCCCGCCTGTCAAACCAATCTTGAGGAACAGGCAGTACGTGGTGGCGTCGCGTTCGGCCGTCTGCCCGAGTTCGTGGCGGTCGAAAGTGACGGCGCGCGACTCTTTCACGCGGGCGTTCTGCGCTTTGAACGCGCGCCCTCCATCGGAGTTTTGCGTATCGGGTTGTTTGTGGAGCGGGCGTTTACGCCTGCGTGTCGAGCGGCGGCGAGCGAAGTTGGCATGCGCGACGGCGAACCCTGCGACGCTGCATGCACGCGAAGGATGAATCGACTTGCGGCGCAATGGCTGAATCGCGCGCTAATCTCAACGGTGCAGGCGTTGGAGCGTGCGGGAGCTCAGCGCCTCGCGATCGATATCACCCACAACAGCGGCGGCTCTGATTGGGCGGAAATCGTTGCGCGCATGCTGGGTGGACCGTTGCGCTCCGCCCGCATTGCCATGCTCAAGCATCCTGCGTGGGAAGCCTATCTCGGCAAACAGGTCCTCGCGATCGAAGCAAAGGTCCGTGCCGCCGTATCGATTGAGGATCGAAAACGGCTCGAGCGCGCCGCGGCCGTGTTGCGGGCGGCTCAAGGAGCCGTCGCCGAGCCTTGCGATCTGAGCCCGGCTTGGTTGAACAGCGAACTCGCCACTGGCCGGCAACCGCTGCCGTGCACGACTCTAGTCAAAACCGAATTCTTCGCCGGCGGGCCCGAGGCATCGCCATTGCGCCCATCGGCACCAAATGAAGTGGACTCACTACTTTTTTATCCGGCGTCTTACGGCGCCTTTCCGATCGGCATCACCTCCCTGCCGCTCGTGGTGTTGATTGATCGTGAAACGCACTCCGCGGCGGAGCAGTTCTCGGCGATGCTGCGCGACAACGGTCGTGCGACGCTGGTCGGAGAAGAGACTGCCGGCGCGGCGTGCGGAAGCTTCACTACGGAAGGAACTCGCTTCGTCCTGCCAAGTAGCGGCGCCCGAATCAGTGTGCCCGATTGCGTCAGGCTACGAGTTGACGGCAGCAACGAGCGTCGCGGTATTGCGCCTGATCGGACGGTGCCGTGGGCGCCGTCTGACAGCGCGTATCAGCGTGCTCGCAAGATGGTGGACGTGCTGCGGCAGTTGCGCTAATCATCTTCGCAACTCTTGTTCCGCTACTTGCGCAAGCCTTATGCCGCTGCGTCTTGAGCGTCGACGCTCGTAAAGTGAGCCGCCCTCGGTCCGCACAGAGAGTCGGCCTGCGCTCGACGACGTCAAGTTGGGGTAGGAAGAAATCTTACGTTTTGATCCGGCGGATTGCCTCGGCCGGTCCAACGATCGGCATTCCTTCAAATTCTTTCAAATCGACAAGATCGCGATCGCCCGAAACGATCAGATCAGCGCGGGCGGCAAGCGCCAGGGCGAGTACATGATCATCGTCGGGATCGCGGCAAACCGGCCGCGGCAGCGGCGGCGGCTCGACAATCTCGGTGAGCTGCCGCACCTCAGCCAGCGCACGTTCGCGCGAGATGCTTGCGCGCGCGCGGACCGCATCGAACTTCGCGCGGCCGAGCACGTCTGCCAGCTCGGCCAATAGCGCCGGGCTGCTGACTAATGTCAGGGTGCCGTCGCGCACATGCTCCAGCAGCGCATGCGGCTGCCCGTGCCACAGTAGGGCGGAGATCAGCACATTGGTATCAATGACCGCTCGCACTCTGCTTGCGCTCCGCGCGCGCGGCCTTCACCTCCGCATTGATCTCGTCCATCGACATCGGCGCGATGCCTACTGCGGCGACGCGCTCGGCGATCGACAGCAGGGATTCGGCCGCCTGCTTGCGCCGCAGCGCGTCGTTGAGCAATCGCTCCAGCGCCTGCGACGTCAGTAATCCGGCGTCGCGCGCAGCCCGCGCAGTCGCATCGGGCAACTCGATTTGAATCTTCGTCATCGTTAACCTCCTGCCTACGCTTCGGATTAATCACGGATACGTACGCGAGTTTAAACGCCGAGCAATTCCAGCACGCACGCATGCAGGTCTCCAGCACTGGCGATCAGTGACGGCTTCGTCAACGGATCCCCACCGTTCCACGCCGTAACCACACCGCCTGCGCCTTCGATCACCGGCACGATGGCCGCCACGTCCCAGTAGCCGAGCTTCGGATCGAGCATCAAATCGGCGGCGCCGGTGGCAACCGCGAAGTACCCGAAGCAATCACCCCAGGTGCGATACAGCCTTGCGCGTTTGGCGATCCTTTTGATGCGCGCGGTGCCGGCCACTAGCTGCTCGCTCGATGTCCAGTGCGATGTGGCCAGCACCGTCGCGTCCTCCAGGCGTTCACAGCGCCGCACGTTGACGCGCCGCGATGAACCGTCGCTGGCATACAGCGTTGTGGCGCGCCGATGCCCGATCAGTGCGACGCCGGCAGCAGCGTGGCCGATGACGCCGAGCACCGGCCGGTAAGCGCCTTTATCCTCGCGCTCCAGTGCGATCAGCGTGCCGAACAGAAAACAGTTGGTGATGAACGCACGCGTGCCGTCGATCGGATCCAGCACCCAGCGATACGCGTGCCCTTCCTTGGTGCCATGTTCTTCGCCGATGATGCCGTGCTGCGGATAGCGCCGCTCGATCATGCTGCGCATCGCCGCTTCTGCGTTGCGGTCCGCCAGTGTGACCGGGCTCGAGTCGCGCTTGGTCATCACGACAGCATCGCTTAGAAAGTACGGGCGGATCGTCGAAAATGCCACCGCAATCAGTTCGTGCATGAAAGGCACGAACTCGCGCTCCTCCGGAGCCGAGAGCGGCGCGCTATAGCGGCGAATCACGCGCGCCTGGGCTGGAACAGGTTCTCGCAGGCGGCGCGATCGGCAGCGTCGGCCGCAGCGGACTTGCACAGCGGCGTCAACTGGGCGTTCAAACGCGCAATCGCTGCATCCTGGCTGCCGTCCTTGTTCCACGCAGCAACGCGGTCGCTCATCAACTCAAGCGTGCGCTTGCTGCGGCCGGAGAACGAACCGGCGTCGGTCCGCAATTCGCCGATCACACTGGCCGCTGCCTTTTCGATCCGAGCTGCATCCTCCGGCGCGAGGTCGATCAGGTAGCGGACGTAGGTGCCACCCCACTGGAGCCGCGTCGCGGGGCCGACCGACGCTTCATAGCCCTGCCGCGCCCAGTCGATTGCCGCGCTGTTGGCGGCCGGCGTGTTGCGCTTCTTGGCATTCGATGCGAGCACCAGCATGTAGTAGTACGGCGAGTGCGAGCGTTTCAGCTCGCGGATGATCAGTGCGTCGGATTCGTCGAGCAGGCCCGCTCGCGCCAGCATCGATCCAGCGCTGTAGATCACCGACTGCCGCTCGTTGATGTCGGTCGTATCGCGATCGACGCGCGCCGCCTGCGCGCGCACTTCGTCGAGCAATGGCGCCGGCAGCGGGCCGTCCTTGTTGTCCAGACGCGCGAGCGCGACCTTGCCGTTCGTGGCCCATACGCGTCCGGCATTGCTCAGCGTCTTGTCTGCGGCCAACCGATCGAGCGCCGCGTCGAAGGCGCCGATCAGTTCGGCGCGCTCGGTCGACCTCGGCGCCGTGACCAGCCCGACGATGTCGTCCGCGCTGAATGCCAGTTGATCGTAGTGTTCGCGCACCAGCTCCGGTTGCGCCAGTACGCTCTTTACGCTGCCCAGTGCATCGGCCCTGTCGATCACGGGTTTGGCTTCACCTTTCGCGGTAGCCGCCGCCCCTAGCGCCTGCAGCACCAGCCGCGACGAAGACTCGCGCTGCCCGGGCGGGCAGCTACGCGCGAGCTTCATCAGCGTCGCGGGCACTTCCTTGTCCGGTACGAGTTGCTGTTCGTCGGTGCCCCATGAGTAATACGCGAGCAACCGCCAGTCTTCTGCCGATACCGGCTTGCCGGCGAGCGCCGCGTTCAGCACTTCGCGCGCCGAAGCACCGCCGGACAGTCCGCGCTCGAGCAGCTGCATGTACTTCGCAGGCTCGACCGACCCTTCCAGCCGCGTGACTTCGCCGCCATCCGTATTCAGCAGCACCATCGTCGGGTAACCGCTGACGTTGAAGCGCTTGCCGAGCGCCTGCCCGCTTGGCGTGTCGCCATCCACGTAGACCGGCACGAACGAGCGCGACTTCGCAACGAACTCATCGCGCGTGAAGATCGTCGATTTGACGTGGTTGCACGGTGGACACCAGGCCGCAGTCCAGAACAGGAACACCGGTTTGTTGTCCGCCCTGGCGGTGGCGAATGCGGCGTCGACATCGGCCGGACTTTGCGTGTTTACCCACGCGATCGTTGCGGCCCGGGATGGCGCGGAGGCGGCGGCATTGGGTTGCGGAGTCTGCCCCGGCGCTTCGGGTGTTCTGGAGCATGCCGCGGTCAGCAGCGCGACTGCAGCAGCGGCAACGATCGGTAGCGATCTCATCGGAATTCCTTTCGCGTTAAACATGCGAAAGGCGCAGTTTATCGCCGCAGAGCAACTTTTTCGGCGAGCGCCAGGTAGTGGCCGAGCGGCGGAGTTTCGGCGTTCTCCACCTTCGCGAGGTCGTCCCATAGTCGCACCTGCACTGCGCCGTCGGCGTAAGGCTGCGAAATGAAGTGCTGCGCTTCGGTGTCGGTAAAAATCCCGCCCTGCAGCTCAAGGCTGCGCTTGGAGTCCGCCGACAGGTTGGCCCAGTACTGGGCACCTTTGACTGATCCCTCGGTTGAAACATAACCGCGTGCGCACAGATACCGCTTGGCGTCGACGTGCAACCTGATCGGCTGCAAGACTGCCTCGTCGAACAGTTCGCGCAGGAAGGGCAGCGCAACGTGCTCGTGCCGATCATCGATCCCGCGCAAGGTCGGTGTTTCGCCCTGATCGTTGACCATATGGCCGAGGTCATGCAACAGCGCCGCCAAGATCAGCGAAACCTCTGCGCCACTCTGCTCGGCCAGGTGCGCCGACTGCAGTGCGTGCTGCAGCTGAGTGACCGGCTCGCCGGCGTACATGCGGCTGCCCTTGGCCGCAAACAACGGCTCGATGTCGTCAAGCTTCAGCGCCATTCAGTTCGCAGCCGACTGCTTGGTGTTGAACAAACTTGCCTGTTCTCCCATCACGCGCGTCTTCGCCAGCACTCCGGCCGATTCCAGGATCGGGTACGACACCGAGCAGATCAGCGAGTTGATGCGTTTGAAATCCGACAGCAAATCCAGGTGCAGCGAGCTCGTTTCGACAGACTGCTGCGTGTTTTCGAACAGCCGGTGCAAGTGACGGTCGGCGTAGCGCAGCTCGAGCTCGCGGAACGTGACCTTCTCGGCAATCAGTTGCTGCGCCGACTTCAGATCGCCGTTCAGGAACACCGCGACCGAGAGATGCAGGTTCGACTCCAGCCGCGCGTGCAGGTCGCTGATCTCGACCATGCCGGCGTCCGAGAACGAAAGCTTGTGGGCAATCTTGCGCTCGGCGACATCGAGCAGCAGCCGCTCGATGATGTCGCCGATATGTTCGAGGTTGATCGTGAACTGGATGATCTCGGTCCAGCGCCGCGCCTCGTTCGCTTCGAGCGCCTCGCGGCTGACCTGCGCCAGGTAGCGCTTGATCGCCGAATACAGCCGGTCGATCTCATCGTCCTTGCGGCGCAGTGCTTCGGCCAGCGGCAGGTCGCTGGTCTTCAGCACGGTCATCAGGCCGGTCAACATCTCGTGCACGGTATCGGCCAGGCGAATCGCCTCGCGCGCCGCATTGCCCAGGGCAAGCGCCGGTGTGTCGAGCGCCACCGGGTCGAGATACTTCGGCTGGCCGAGGAGTTCGACCTGCCGCGGAGCCGGCAACCAGCGCGCCGCGATCGACGCAACGCGATCGGTGTGCCAGATAAAGACAAGCGCCAGCGCGAGGTTGAACAGCAGGTGAAACTGCACCACCAGTTGCTGCGGACTGTCCTGCCACTGCATCAGATAAGGCGTGACGAACGGCAGCGCGAGTACGGCGAGGGCGACGCCGGCGGCTCTGAACAGGAAGTTGCCGAGCGGCACGCGGCGCCCGATCGCGTCGGCCTTCCATGTGGTCAGCAGTGCCAGCAGGCCGCTGCCGAGATTGGCGCCGAGGACGATCGGCAACGCCACCTCGATCGGCACCACGTGCGTGGCGGACAACGCAGCGACCAGCAGCACCACCGCCAGGCTCGAGTACGAAATGACGACCAGCAGCGCGCCGATCAGCACGTCGAGCAGCAGGTCGCCGGACAACTGCGCGAACAACACGCGCACACCGGATGTCTGCGTCAGCGGCGCGGTCGCTGCGGTCACCATCTGCAGCGCCAGGATCATGACGCCCAGGCCCAGCACGATCTTTCCGATCTGCCCCGCGCGTTCGTTCTTCTTCGACAGGTAGACGACGACGCCGGCGACGATCAACAGCGGCGCCAGCCAGGCGAGGTCTAGCGAGAAAAACTGCACCATTAGCGCAGTGCCGACGTCGGCGCCGAGCATCACGGCGAGCGCCGCCGATGTCGTGATCAGCCCCTGCGAAACGAATGACGAGGCGAGCAGCGCAGTGGCGGTCGAGCTCTGCAGCAGCCCGGTGACGCCGACGCCGGCGACGAAGCTCGTGCCGCGATTGCCAACGTTGCGCTTCAACACCTGCCGCAGATTCGTGCCGTACACACGCAGCACGCCGGTGCGCACGATGTGCGTGCCCCACACGAGAAGCGCGATCGCCGCCAGAAGATTAAGCAGCGTCTGCATCGACTGAAGGTCCGTTGTTCGTTTCTATTACCTCGCTACCACGGCAGGGAGTAGGTCTTGGTGTTGGTGAAACTCTTCATTGCTTCGAGAACGCCTTCCTTGTACCCCAGGCCCGAGTCCTTGATTCCCCCGAAAGGCGTCAGTTCCAACCGGTATCCCGGCACTTCGCGCACATTGACGGTGCCCACCTGCAACTCCGAAACGAAGCGCGTGATGTAGTCGAGCCGGTTGGTGCACACCGAAGACGACAAGCCGTACGCCGTCGAGTTGCTGATAGCGATCGCTTCGTCGATCGTGTCGAAGCGGATTACCGGCGACACCGGGCCGAACGTCTCCTGCCTGACCAGCGTCATGTCCGGCGTTGCCTGGTCGACGACCGTGGGCGAATACAGAGCCCCGTTGCGCTCGTTGCCGACCAGCAGCTTTGCACCCTGCTTCAACGCTGCTTCGACTCTTTGCTCGAACTCGATCGCCGCGGCTTCATCAATCACCGTGCCCATGTCGTTCGACGGATCGAGCGGATCGCCGTACTTGATCGCCTTTGTCTTTTCCACCAGCAGCTCGACAAAGCGGTCGGCTACCTTTTGCTGCACCAGCATTCGCTTGACTGCCGTGCAGCGCTGTCCCGAGTTTTTGTAAGAGCCACTGGCGGCGAGCGTGGCCGCCTCTTCGAGATCGGCATCTTCCATCACGATGATCGGATCGTTGCCGCCGAGCTCCAGCACCTGTCGTTTGTAAACGGCCTTGGCCGCGATCGCCTTGCCGACGGCAACACCGCCGGTGAACGTCACCAGATCGACCTGCGGGTTCGTCAGCAGCTCGTCGGCAATCTCGCGCGGATCGCCGGTAATGACCGACAGCATTTGAGGCGGCAAGCCAGCCTCGTACAGAACGTCGGCCAGCACGTAGGCCGCTAACGGAGTTTTCTCGCTCGGCTTCAGCACCACGCGATTGTTGGTCGCGATTGCGGGGGCGATTTTGTGAATCACCTGATTCAACGGGTGGTTGAACGGAGTAATTGCAGTGATCACTCCAAGCAACGGTTCACGCATCGTGTAGACCTTGCGCTTGCGGCCGTGCGGAGTGATGTCGCAGGAGAACACCTGGCCGTCGTCGACCAGCGCCTGGTTCGCCGAGAACAGCAGCACGTCGCTGGCGCGGCCGACTTCGTACAGCGTGTCCTTCAAACAGAGGCCGGATTCGAGCGTGATCAGGCGCGCGATTTCGTCGCGGCGGCGGGCGATGATCTCGCCCGCCTTCATCAGAATGCGATAGCGATCGTGCCGCGTCAGAGGACTGCGAAACTTCGCCCCGATGTCGATCGCGCGACGCACATCGCGGACCGACGCACTCGGCACGGTCGCGATCACTTCGCCGGTATAGGGATAGCGGACTTCGAAGTGCCGATCGCCGGCCACTTTCTCGCCGGCAATGCGCAACGACTCGGTTCGAACCGGAGCGCGCAGTGAGTCAATGAGTGCGTTCATCGGGCGAAATTATTGAGCTTGCTTATTGAGCGGAGTTAAGAGCCAGATCAAACGCATCGAAATTCCGCCAGCGCCGGTTCAGATCGAGACCTTCGATCCGCCGGTTGATGATCAACGGCACGCGCTGTTCCGAAATTCCGCCGTGCGAGCGCAGCGGCAATTCGAGTTGCGACAGATCGTGCCGGCCGACGCTGGTGCCGAGCACGAAGCTGCGTTCCGACACGACCACGATGTCGCCGATGCGATCGTTCGGCAGCTCGAATCGCTGCGCCGCTTCGGCGCGCGGAAGCACCAGCTCGATACCCTGCATCGCGCGCAGCCGATCGATAACCCCACCAGCGCCATCGGCCGACAGATAGATCGTGGCAAACGATCCGAGCGCGCCGTGATGGACAACGTACGGATCGGTAATCGGCAGAATCACGCGTGAGCGCTCGCTGCCAAGCCAGCCATCAAGCAGGTCCTGCAGATAGATCACATTCGGGCTGGCGTCGAGCCGTGTTTTTGCGTTCATGCCGTGGTCGGCCGTCACCACGAAGACGGCGCCGAGCGCGTCGAGCTCGCCTAGATAGCGGTCGAACATCGCATAAAAGCGGTTTGCGTTTTCATCGCCCGGCGCATGCTTGTGCTGCACATAATCTGTCGTCGACAGATACAGCAGATCGGGTCGCTGCGTTTGCAGCAGCTTGACTCCGGCCGCAAACACGAACTCCGATAACTCGGCGCTGTACACATCCGGCACCGGCATTCCCACCAGTGGCACAACATTGTCGATTCCATTTTCCTGCTGCGTTGCCTGGTCGGCCTTTTCCGCCGAAAAACATATGCCGCGCAGCTTGTGCCCGAGCAGCCGGCGCAGCTTGTCCTTCGCAGTGACCACTGCGACGGAATGTCCGGCATCGGCGACCGCCGCCAGGATCGTCGGCGCGCGCAGCCACTTCGGGTCGTTCATCATCACTTCGGCGCCGGCTTCGACATCGAACAACGTATTACCGCAGATGCCGTGCACCGAAGGCGGCGCTCCGGTCACGATCGACAGATTGTTGGGATTGGTGAAACTCGGCACGACGCAGTCGGCGAGCAGCGCGGTGCCTTCTGACAGCACGCGCTTCAAGTTCGGCATGCAGCCGCTGGCGACCGCCTGCGCGATGTAGTCCGGCTCGCAACCGTCGACACAGATGACGACGGTGGGTTGTTTCGGCGCGGCGTACTTGCGGCCGTTCACTTCAATCGCGCTGCCGTTGCTCTTCATTGACTTATCCCCGGTCCTTCCGGCTGGAGCGGGTTCGCGAAGCTTGCGAGCGCAGCAACGGTGGCTTCGTCGCGCTGCCCGCCAATGCGCGTTGCTTGCTTTCGATCACATGGTCGTACATCGCAGCGCCCGCCTGTTCGGCGTTGCCCGATGCGATCGCCTTCAGAATCGCGCGATGCTCGGCCGCTGAGTGCGGCAGCACCGCCTCGTCACGCAAATTGCGGCGCCGATATAGCGCAAGTTCCTTGACCAGCTTGCGGTACAGGCCGGCCAGCTTGCGATTGCCCGCAAACTCGACCAGCGCATCGTGAAACTGCAAGTTCAGCAGGTGATAGGTATCGGCATCGCC
Organism: Burkholderiaceae bacterium; assembly: GCA_041751715.1. Taxonomy (GTDB): domain Bacteria; phylum Pseudomonadota; class Gammaproteobacteria; order Burkholderiales; family Burkholderiaceae_F; genus JACCZX01. The sequence continues at coordinate 2,265 of JBGSWY010000030.1, read as the reverse complement.
GGCACGCGCGGCAGCGTCCATCTTCTCGACAATGGCGCGGACCGTTTTCGTCTGCTCGGCAGTGATCGTTTCCGCGAGCCGGCGCCCGACCAGTTCGTCCATCGCTGCGCGCAGATCGAAGATCTCCCGGGCTTCCTCCAGCGGAATCTCGCGCACGAACACGCCGCGGTTTTTCTCCTGCCGCACCAGGCCCGCCTGCTCGAGCATGCGAAACGCTTCGCGAATCGGCCCCCGGGAAACTCCCAAGCGTTCCGACAGCCAGGCTTCGGTAAGTTTGGCGCCGGCACCGATCTCGCCTTCCAGAATCATGCGTTCGATCTCGTGCTGTGCTGCGCTCGACAGCGACGCTGAGCGAAGCACCGCAATACTCGGGTGCGGAGGACGGATTGTTTCGGCGGCATGAGCCGCGGGGCGCCCGTTGGCACCGGTGCGATCTGTCATGCGTTGCAGTTTAGCGCAAACTGTTGATTGTCTACAATCTGCAAAAAACAATTGACAGTAAAAATCTAGCCTGCCTAGACTGCCAGGCAGTTGTCACAGTTCGGTCAAGCCTGCGATCTAGTCTGCTGGGTCGGTCGTTTCTGGCTTATGACACATCACGGGGAGAAGTCGATGAAATTCGTTTCCACTACGGCCGGCAAGGTGCTTGCCGCCGCTGCACTATCGCTGGCGGCGTTTGGCGTATCTGCGCAGAAGACGCAGCTCAGCGTGTACACCGCGCTCGAAACCGATCAACTGAAGGCTTACAAGGAAGGTTTCGAGAAGGCGAACCCGAATATCGAGATCAACTGGGTGCGCGATTCGACCGGCATCGTCACCGCCAAGCTGCTCGCCGAGAAAGCTAACCCGAAGGCCGATGTCGTGATGGGGCTCGCCGCCACCAGCCTGGCGATTTTCAGCACCGAAGGCATGCTGGTGCCCTATGCGCCGGCCGGTTTGAATCGCGTTGCCGCGCAGTATCGCGACCCGGCGAATCCGCCGTCGTGGGTCGGCATGGACGTTTGGGGCGCCACCATTTGCTACAACACGACAGAAGGCGCCAAGCGAAACATCCCGAAACCCGAGACGTGGCGCGATCTGACCAAGCCGGTCTACAAGGGCCAGATCGTGATGCCGCATCCGGCGTCATCCGGTACCGGGTTCTTCGATGTCTCGGCGTGGCTGCAGCTGTGGGGTGAGGCTGAAGGCTGGAAATACATGGACGGCCTGCACGAAAACATCGCGCAGTACATGCATTCGGGTTCGCGCCCGTGTGCAGCGGCGGCGGCAGGCGAATACGTGGTCGGCATTTCGTTCGAGTATCGCGCCAACCGCGAGAAAGCGCGCGGCGCGCCGATCGAGCTGGTGTTTCCGAAAGAGGGGCTCGGCTGGGACCTGGAGGCGATCGCGATTCACAAGGGCACGAAAAATCTGCCCGCCGCGCAAAAGCTGGTCGACTGGGCGGTGAGCGACGAGGCAATGAAGCTGTATGCCAATAACTTTGCCATTGTCGCGGTGCCGGCAATGTCGAAGCCGCTGCCGAATGTGCCTGCCGATTATGCGAGCCGGCTGGTCAAGAACGATTTCGCCTGGGCGGCGAAGAATCGCGACCGGATTCTTGCCGAATGGAGCAAGCGTTACGAATCGAAGGCTGCTCCCAAATAACGTTATTCCGGACGGCGCGGCCGCCGGAATAACTCGCCGGATTCGATCGGACCGCGTGCGCGTCCGCTCAATCCGGCGTTTTGTTGCAGACTTCTGCTGTGGCTGACGATAACGCTGCCGTTCGTCTTGAAGGTATCAACAAAACGTTCGGCAGTTTTGTTGCGCTCAAATCCATCGATCTGGCGATCAACCCGGGCGAGCTGGTCTGCTTTCTCGGGCCGTCGGGCTGCGGCAAGACGACGTTGCTGCGCGTCATCGCAGGGCTGGAGCAGCAAACCAGCGGCCGAATCTGGCAAAACGGTGTCGATGTATCGAACGCGCCGCCCGCGGCGCGCGACTACGGCATCGTGTTTCAGTCGTATGCGCTGTTTCCGAATCTGACGATCACGCAGAACGTCGGCTACGGGCTGGTCAATCGGCGCAAGGGTCGCGCGGAGCTGACGGCGCGCGTTAACGAGCTGCTGTCACTGGTCGGTCTGCCGGACGCGGGTGCGAAGTATCCGAGCCAGATGTCGGGCGGCCAGCAGCAGCGCGTGGCGCTCGCACGGGCGCTGGCGACGTCGCCGAGCCTGCTGTTGCTCGACGAGCCGCTGTCCGCGCTGGACGCCAAGGTAAGGGAGC
>JBGSWY010000029.1:0-5002 GCA_041751715.1 Burkholderiaceae bacterium | reverse complement strand
TGCCCGACTATTCGGCGACCAAGGGCGCGATCAACGCGTTTACCAAGACCTTGGCAATGGAGCTGATCGAACGCCAGATCAGGGTCAACGCAGTTGCCCCGGGACCGGTGTGGACGCCACTCAACCCATCCGACACCGGAGCGACCGCCAAAGAAGCCGCCGAGTTCGGGGCGGACAGCCCGATGAAGCGGCCGGCGCAACCGGAAGAGCTGGCGCCCGCGTACGTGTTTCTCGCATCGAATGCGGATTCGTCGTACATCACCGGGACGGTGCTGCAGGTGATGGGCGGCGAAACGACCGGCGGGTAGAACGGCGCGCAAAGCTACTGCGCGGGCCGATCTCGCGTCTGCGGTGCTCAACGTAGCTCTCGTACGCCTGCGCTCCTCGACGCGACCTCGGCCCGCTCGCTACGCTTTGCGCGCCGTCCTAGTCACTCCGAATCGGAGCTAAGCCGCCCGTATCATCACGGCATGAGTGAATGGATTGCCGCAATAGCGGGTTGCATCGCGCTTTTGTCATTGCTTGCCCTGTTCTTTGCGCTGCGCAGCCGGCGCGACCCCGGGATCACCACGCGCCTGGATACCTTGCTGCGCGACAACGAGCGGCTTGAGCGCGAACTGCGCGCCGCAGTAGACACATCCGCGGGTCAGATGCGGCTCGAAACCGGTGCGCGCCTGAGCGAGCTGCAAACCAGCCTGGTGCAGCAGATGACCGGCCTGACCGGACTGCAGGGCCAGCAGCTGGCGGATCTAACGCGCCGCATCCAGCTCGATCTGGGCGAAGTGCGCGGCACGTTGCAGTCGCAGCTGACCAGTCTGCAGCAGGGCAACGAACACAAGCTCGACCAGATGCGCGCCACGGTCGAAGAGAAGCTGCAGTCGACGCTTGAGGCGCGGCTCGGCGAGTCGTTTCGCATGGTGTCCGACCGGCTCGAACAGGTGCACAAAGGGCTGGGCGAGATGCAGGCGCTCGCCGCGGGCGTGGGCGACTTGAAGCGCGTGCTGACCAATGTCAAGTCACGGGGCAACTACGGTGAAGTTCAACTGGCGGCGTTGCTCGAACAGGTTCTCTCGCCCGATCAGTACGCGCACAACGTCACGACAAGGCCGCACTCGGGCGAGCGGGTTGAGTTCGCGGTGCGCCTGCCCGGACGCGATAGCGGCTCGCCGTGCTGGTTGCCGATCGATGCGAAGTTTCCGGTGGAGGACTACGAACGTTTGCTCGCCGCCGTCGAAATCGGCGATGCGGTGGCGCTCGAAGTCGCGGGCAGGGGACTCGAACGCGCTATCAAGCTGCAGGCTCGAACGATCCGCGAAAAGTACGTCGAGCCGCCGCACACGACCGATTTCGCGGTCATGTTCCTGCCGACCGAGGGACTGTTCGCCGAAGTGCTGCGCCGCCCCGGCCTGGCCGCTCATCTGAACCGCGAATGCCGCACCGTCATTGCCGGGCCGACAACACTGTTCGCGATGCTGAACTCATTGCAGATGGGCTTTCGCACCCTGGCACTGGAGCAGCGCTCGGCCGAAGTGTGGCAAGTGCTGGGCGCGGTGAAGAGCGAGTTCGGCAAATTCGGCCATGTGCTCGCCACACTGCACAAGCAACTTGTGACGGCCTCCGGCACGGTGGACGCTGCACAACGGCGTACGAACCAGATGACCAGGGCGCTGAAGTCCGTCGAAGCGTTGCCGGCCGAGCAGGCGGCGCAGTTGCTGCCACCGGGTCGCGGTGACGACGTTGCGGCCGATCGATCACCGATCACCGATCGCTGATCACCGCCTCTTAGGGCACGGCGCTTGCCCCGCTCTGGTACGCATCCTTGATGCCGATTCACAGTCATTCACAACATATAGGGAGACCACCGTGGCCAAGACCATCGTCGGTTCATTCGACAGTTTTGACGAAGCGCAGGACGTCCTGCGCGATCTGCAGCAACGAGGATTCTCGCGTGACGACATCAGCGTCATTGCCAATAACGCGAGCGGGCAATACAGCAATCAGTACGGAAGTGAGGGCCAGTTGCCGCGCGAGGCGCCGGGGACACTGTCCGATACCGGCGCAGGCTCAGCGACCGGTGCGGCAGCCGGCGGCGTGTTGGGCGGAGCGGCCGGCCTGGTCGTCGGCTTGATGGGCCTGGCGATCCCGGGTATCGGCCCGATCGTCGCGGCAGGTCCGATTGCAGCGGCATTGGCCGGGGCGGGTGTCGGCGCCGTTGCCGGGGGTTTGATCGGCGGGCTGACCGGTGCCGGTGTCTCGGAAGACGACGCCGACTATTACGCAGAGTCAGTCCGGCGCGGCGGTACGCTGGTCACAGTTCGCTCCGAAGATTCGCGTGCCGATGAAGCGGCCAGCATCATGCGCGATCATGGTGCGGTAGATATCGAGCGGCGTGCCGAACAGTGGAAGGAGCAGGGCTGGACGCGGCACGACCCGAGCGCCACGCCATACTCCGTTGATCAACTCGAGCGTGAGCGTGCCGCCTATGGGGGCTCGCTCGGCGTGACTTCGGGCGAGAAGGCGGGCGTACGTTCGCAGATGGGCGCAGCGACGACGGCATCCGGTATGCAGGTCGCTTCCGCAACGCCGACCTGGACCAGAGACTATGACGACGACTTTCGTACGCACTATCAAGACAACCTGAGTGCGTCCGGCGGTGCCTACGAGGACTACGAGCCGGCGTATCGCTATGGCGGTGAGTTGGGTAGCAATACCCGCTACCGTGGCCGCGACTGGTCGGACGTAGAAGCCGACGCGCGCCGCGATTGGGAATCGCGCAATCCGAACAGCGGATGGGAGCGGTTCAAAGCGGCGGTCCGCCACGGTTGGGAACGCACCTCAGACACGGTCGAGCGTGCGATCCCGGGCGACTCGGATCGCGACGGGCGATAGCCCGCTAGAGCAACGGGAGAAGGGCGAGGCAACACTGCTTCGCCCTTTTTTTATGAGCACTGATCAAAAAGAAACTGAGCCAGCCGGCCGGACAGTCGGCGTTTACGATCGACCCGCCAGCGCGGACCGGTCGCGCAGTCGTGTCATCTGGATCGCGGTTGCTGTCTCTGTCGCTGCCTCGCTCGGATGGCTGTGGTATTTCATGTCGTAAGGCTGGCGTCGCTGACCTATTGCGTATCGACGGGACGCAGATGGGCGGGTAACTATACTTTCGCGCTTTGCGCTCGCGGATACGGGAATGGCGAACACCGGCACCACAGTGATCCATGAGCGTCTCGATGACAACAGTCTCGACCTGATTTTTCGCAAGGCACATACCCAGAACGGCTGGCTGCCGAGGCCAGTGCCTGAGGCGACGCTGCGCGAATTGTGGGAGGTGATGAAGTTCGGCCCCACCAGCGCCAACTGTTCGCCGCTGCGCATCGTGTTCCTGCAGTCGGCAGAAGCGAAAGAGCGGCTTGCCGCCTGCGCAAGCATCAAGAATGCTCCGAAGATACGTGTGGCACCGGTGACCGCGATCCTCGCGATGGAGCTCGAGTTCTATGAGCAACTGCCGCGGCTGTTTCCGCATGATCAGAGTGCCCGCTCATGGTTTGCCGGCAAGCCCGAGCACATCAGGGAAACCGCGTTCCGCAACAGCTCGCTGCAGGGCGGTTATTTCATCATCGCCGCACGCACACTCGGACTCGATTGCGGGCCGATGTCGGGCTTCGATGCCGACAAGGTGAATGCCGCGTTCTTCGCCGACAGTTCGGTGAAGGTGAACTTCATTTGCAGCCTTGGCCATGGCGATCCGGCGAAAGTTTTTCCGCGCTCGCCGCGGCTCGATTTCAACGAGGCGTGTCGGATCGTCTGACCCGCATCGTCGATGTCGATCGAAATCAGCAGTGCCTTCGATAGCGGCGCGATCGAACTCCTCGCGTGCAACGATCGGCGCGTTGACCTCGCAATTCGGAATGACATAACCGAGAACGGCACGGCGGGCGAATTCCTGCAATGGTTTTACTTCCGGGTCAGCGGCGCTGAGGACAGCGGCGCCGAGCTGCGGATAGTCAACGCAGGCAAGACCACTTACCCCGACGGCTGGCGCGACTACCGGGCAGTCTCCACCTGGAACCGTCGCGACTGGGAGCGAATTCCTACACGCTATGACGGGCAGATTCTGACAATCGATCTACCGTCCGCGCCCGGGCCGTCGTATATCGCTTATTTCGAGCCGTATTCGTGGGAACGTCACCTGGGTCTGTTGGCAGACTCAGTAGAACGCGGCGCTCGGACAAGGCGGCTCGGCGCCGGTATTCAGGGACGCGATATTGATGAGATTGTGGTCGGAAGCGGTGAACGGACGGTGTGGATCATCGCGCGACAGCATCCCGGCGAAACGATGGCCGCATGGTTCGTCGATGGGCTGCTGCAACGCCTGCTCGACACCGGGGATGCCATCGCAAGCGCGTTGCGCCGCATTGCGACCTTTCACATCATCCCGAACATGAACCCTGACGGCTCGGTACTAGGCAACCTGCGCACCAACGCAGCGGGTGCAAATTTGAATCGCGAGTGGCTGGCGCCGACGCTCGAGCGCAGCCCCGAGGTCAAGTGCGTGCGCGATGCGATTCACGCCACCGGTTGCGACGCTTTCTTCGACATTCATGGCGATGAGAACCTGCCGTATGTATTCGTCGCGGGCTGCGAGATGCTGCCCAACTTCACGCCGCAGCAAGCGACCGAGCAGGACGCCTTCTCTACGAGCTTTCGGGCTGCCTGCGCGGACTTTCAGAGCGAGCACGGATATCACGCCAGCAAGTACAAGGACGACGTGCTGAAGCTCGCATCGAAGTATGTCGGCCATACCTTCGGCTGTTTGTCGCTGACGCTCGAGATGCCGTTCAAGGACAACGCCAACGCGCCCGATGCGCGCTTCGGCTGGAGCGGTGCGCGCAGTGCGCGTCTTGGCGCAGCGATGCTCGATCCGATTCATCAGCATCTGGCGCGATCGGGAAAAAGCGCGTGACGATCGCAGTCGGCTCCCGGGTGACGTTACGTCGTGCGCGCC
>JBGSWY010000028.1:0-5474 GCA_041751715.1 Burkholderiaceae bacterium | reverse complement strand
CCGGTCCAGATCGGGCTGGTCAACGGTCGCGTGTTCCTGGTCAATGCGAGCCTCGGGTTGTATTCGCAATTGCTGGAAGACCGGGAAGAACAGAAGCAACGGCATGGGCGCAGCCGGCTGATCGCAATCTGGGCCGCGCTCGTCACCATTTTTCGCGACTACAGGCCGATGCTGATAAAGCTCGAACACGATGGCCGCACGCTGGAACTGCGCACGCTGACCCTGTTCATCGGCAACAACCGGTTGCAGCTGGAGCAGGTCGGGCTCGCTGAATCGGAGGTCGTCGAGGAAGGAAAGCTGGTCGCGATCGTGCTGCGGCCAGTCGCGGCATTCACCTTACTGTGGTTGCTGGTGCAGGGCGCGCTGGGCAGACTCGGCCGCGCTCACGGTGTACAGCACTTCGCGTCAACCAACCTGACGGTAATACCTTCGAGGCGGCGCGTACGCCAGTTGAAGATCGCGATCGATGGCGAAATTCGCTGGATGGATACGCCAATCGAATTTCGCATCGCGCCGGAGCCGCTGCTGCTGCTAACACCGATCGATGCGGTTCCGGAAACTGCGGCCTGATGACCGGAAGTCATTCGAAAGCCGTAGCAAGCAACCCGAGGTTGCCGCGAAAAGCGCACACGTGCGCTTGCTACGGCGGGCACCGCAGCAGCAGGATCGGGCCGCGCAGTAGGTTTTAGGATGGCTTCCACGCTCTTGCAGATTTCAGATGCGCACTTCGGAACGGAGCGCCCCCTCGTGGTGCAGGCACTGTTGCGGCTGGCGCGCGAGCAGGCGCCGGACCTTGTTGTTCTGTCGGGGGACATCACGCAGCGCGCACGCCGCAGCCAGTTCAGTGCAGCACGCGCGTTCATCGATCAGCTGCAGCCGGCAGCGTTGCTCGCCATCCCGGGCAATCACGACATTCCGCTGTTCAATCTCGCCGCGCGCGTGTTCGCGCCGTATGCGAATTACTCGCGCGCGTTCGGCCACAATCTGGAGCCCGAGTTCGAATCTGCGGACCTGCTGGCAATCGGCGTGAACACGACGCGGCCGCGGCGGCACAAGGATGGGGAACTCTCGCCGGCACAGATCGACCGTGTCTCGCGGCGACTACGGCGCGCCGCTGCTTCGCAGCTGCGCATCGTGGTCGTGCACCAGCCGGTGCTGGCGATTCGCGCCAGCGATGAAGCCAACCTGCTGCACGGCCACCGGCAGGCCGTGCCGGCGTGGGCTGCAGAAGGGGCAGACATCATCATGGGCGGGCACATTCATCTGCCGTATGTACATTCGCTGCGCACGACGTTTCCCGATTTACCGCGCGATATGTGGACCGTGCAGGCAGGCACGTCGGTCTCTTCGCGCATACGCGAAGGCGTGACCAACTCGGTCAACATGATCCGCAGCGACGGCGCGCAGTCGCCGCGCCGATGCACCGTCGAGCGCTGGGATTATTCGGCGACGTCGGATCGCTTCGAACGCCATACGGTCGAGTCGCTGAGGTTCGATGCCGCTTAGTGACTTTGCCTAGCCCCGTGCGGGCGGTCGAGCTCGCACGCGCCGTCGGTGAAAACGCGCTGCCCGCGTTTGGTGCTGCCCTGCTGGTGCTGCTGTTGATCGTCGGCGCCGGATGGTTGATCGTGCATCGGCATTACATCCGCCGCGATAAAGTGCCGGACGCAGCAGCTGCTCGTACCTTGACCGCCATACCGGTCCTCGGATTCGCGGCGATCCTGAGCGCGGCGTTGCTGTTCGCTACGCTCCCTAACTGGATCGTCGTCGACGGCTGGGTCGCCTCGGCCGACCAGGCGTTGACCGACGCACTTCGCCGCAGCGTTTCGCTGCCGGTGCTGCAGAGTTTCGCGGCGATTACCGTCCTGGCGAACACATCGGTGCTCTGGATTCTGGCGATCGGCGGTGCCGTCGCCCTGCTATGGCGCCATGACTACCTGTTGGCGTGCCTCTGGATTGCCGCGATCGCCGGCAACGGCATCCTGACGCGCACGCTGAAGGCAGTCTTCGCGCGCGTGCGCCCGGACTACGACCATGAACTGCTCACGGCGGAGGGCTGGAGTTTCCCCAGCGGCCACTCCTCGGGCGCCGTGGTTGCCTACGGCATGCTCGCCTACGTGCTGATCCGGTCAACGCCGGCTAACTGGCATCTGCCGATCGTGCTCGCCGCGACCACCGTCGCATTCGCGACCGGATGCAGCCGCATCTTTCTGCAGGTGCACTATGCGAGCGATGTGTTGGCGGGCTTTGCATCGGGACTGGCCTGGCTGGCAGTATGCGTCATCGCCGCCGTCTTCGCTTTCCGCGCAAGCGAACGGGCGCGCTGAGCCATCAAGGGGAACGCCGCCACACGCTCGCGAGCCAGGGTTGCTGTTCGCGCGGCAGGCCGTCGGGCCTGTAATAGTGCTCGAGTTCGACGAAGCCAGCCTCGGTCATCCAGCGGCGCCATGCGGCCAGATCGTGATACGCGCCGTAGCGGCCTCGATTCCATCCTTCCTCGTTGGCGCCGCGCGGGTTCGAGCTGAACAGCACGCCGCGCGGCTTCAGGGTCGCGTGCAACTGCCGCAGCACGCGCGGCAACTCGGCAGACGGCACATGAAACAGTGCGGCATTGGCGAATACGCCATCGAAGTGCGCATCCGGCAGGTCGAGCTGCAGGAAATCCTGTTGCCATACCTCGCAGCCGGTATCGGCACGCGCCATCGCGACAAAGCTGGCCGCGCCGTCGAGGCCGATCGGAGCGTGACCACGCTCGGCAAATGCCTTCAGATCGCGCCCCGGCCCGCATCCAAAATCGAGAATCGCAAATGGTGACTTGCCTTCGATATGGCGCAACAACGCATCGATGTTCTGGCTCACGTCGTGATCGCGCGTGCCATCGCGAAAATCTTCGGCGCGCTGGTCGTAGTGCTGCAGCGTCAGGGCAGAGATATTCTGCAGATCGGGGGGACTGGTTTTCAAGCGGGGTTGCGCAGAGTGAGGTTTGGTGCCGGTCGTTGCGCGAATCGTGTCAGTTTCTACCCGTGCCTGGCTACTGACCATCCGTGCGCAGCCAGGTGAGTCTCTGCCGCCGCTTTTGCGCCGGCCTCGAGCGTCGTGCTCATCGAGTCGTTCCAGCGATTCAGAAATCCGAACAATGAAACCACGCCGAGTATCTCGACGATCTCGCCGTCATCCCACTGCGCCCGCAAGGCGGCCTCGACCGCAGGGGTAACGCCGTTGGGTACGGCCGCAGCGGCGATGGCAAACTCGAACGCCGCGCGCTCGGCTACGGTGAATAGTTCGCTCGACCGAAAGCTCCAGATCTGTTTTAACCGTTCAGCGGTTGCGCCATACCGGGTCGCAGCAAGCGCTGTATGTGCCTGGCAATAGCGACAACCCGCGGTAGTCGACGCAAGCAATCCGATCAGTCGCTTCTGTTCGGAGGTCAGGCGGCCGTCATTTCGCATCACAGCGCGATTCAAACCGATGAACGCGCGTGCAATGGCAGGCCGCCGCTGCATCGTCAGCACCGAGTTCGGCACAAAGCCGAGCGTTTCGAAGAAGAACTTCGCTAGCTCCGTGACGTCGGCGTCGTAGTCTGAGGGAAGAGGTGCAACCAAGGGCATGGGTCTACTCAACCAGGTCGACGGACAGGCCAGGAAGCGCGATGCCTGTCAGCTCGGTTCGCCACGTTTCGCCGGCATGGACTGACCGCGCTGCCGTCAGAGTACCTGTGGTCACCATCTCGCCCGCCTGCAGAGGGACATATTGCGGCTGCTTCGCCAGTACTGCAATCAAATGCGCAACGGCGGCGAGCGGACTGCCGAGTACGTTCGATCCTCTGCCCACTTCACATAGCTTGCCCCGACACGACAGAGCGATCGAAAAGGATTCGAGCGACGCAATCAAATCCGTATCCAGCCGGTCGACTGGCTGGGGTTCGCCCACCAGAAGCGCTGCATGCAGCCCGCTGTCGGCGACGGTATCTGGCGCCTGAAACTTCCAGCCGGGAAAGTGCGATTGCACGACTTCGAATGCGTGCGCGATCCAGTCAATGCATTCGAAAATCGCCGAAGGGCCTGCGTCGACCGCGGGCGCTGAGCGAAAATGGACAACGATCTCGGGTTCGATCTTCGGCTCGGCGAATCGTCCGATGCTGCATACGCCGACGTTTGCGGACAGGCGAACCACGGTCGTGTCATAGATGTAAGCCCATATCGGGTCGCTCACTCCGTAAAGCGCCAACATCTCGCGGTTGGTGAACCCGATCTTTCGCCCAAGTGGCACAGCTCCCGCTTCGAGCCGTGTCTGATGAATCATGTGTGCCACGTCGTAGGCAGTCGGCAGGTCGAAGCCGCTCAGCTGCGAGGTAAATGGCTCGATCCGCCGAACCTCGTCCTGCGCGCTCTTCATCTCACGCGCAATGGCATGCCTGTTGGGTGTGGGGTTGATCTGGTGCATTGCGAGCCTTGGTTTCAATGCGACAACGGCCTTACTGCCGCGTGATGGCGACAGGGTCATTTCGCAGCGCCCCTTCAGGGCACGCGGCGAACCGCTTGCGCGCTTGGTCAGCGCTCATACGAGTTTAGGCATCGGGCGTCACATCCCGCATCAGAAACCGCTCGACCAGTCGCGTCCAGTAGGCAGCGCCCACGGTCAGGTTCGCGTCGTCGAAGTCGTACTTCGCGTTGTGCACCATCGGGCAATTTTCGCCGTTGCCCAGCCGCAGGAAGCAACCGGGCCGGTGCTGCAGGTAGTAGGCGAAGTCTTCGCTGCCGGTCACCGGGCCGAACGGGAAGACCACGCGCTGGGCCCCGACCAGTTCCACGGCGACTTGGCGCGCGAACTCGGTCTCCTCGACGCTGTTGACGACGACCGGATAGCCGCGCTGGTACTCGATCTCGACGCTGCCACCGTACCCCAGCACATGGGCGGTTGCGAGTTCGGTGATGCGCTGTTCGAGCCTTGCGCGCACCGCTTCGTCGAACGAGCGAACGCTCAGTTCCAGCGTGGCGGATTCCGGGATCACGTTGGCGGCCGTACCGGCATGCACGGTGCCCACCGTGACGACCGCGGTCTGCGTCGGATCGATGTTGCGCGAGACCACGGTCTGCAACGACATGATCAGACTGCCGGCCATCATCACCGGGTCGACTGAAAGATGCGGTCGCGCCGCATGGCCGCCGCGGCCACGGATCGCGATCTTGACCGTGTCCGATGCCGACATGAACGGTCCGGCGCCGAACAGGAACGTGCCGGTCGGCACGCCGGGATGGTTGTGCAGGCCGAAGATCGCGTCGCAGGCAAAGCGCTCGAACAGTCCGTCGGCGATCATCTGCTGCGCGCCGCTGTCCTTGCCGGCTTCCTCGGCGGGCTGGAACACCAGATGCACGGTGCCCGTGAAGTTGCGCGTCCGCGCGAGCTGCTGCGCGGCGCCCAGCAGCATCGTCGTGTGGCCGTCGTGGCCGCAGGCATGCATCGCGCCCGCCACC